>CAMQZF010000059.1 GCA_947039525.1 uncultured Photobacterium sp.
TGTGCTGGCTGTGCTGGCTGTGCTGGCTGTGCTGGCTGTGCTGGCTGTGCTGGCTGTGCTGGCTCAATGATTTCAGGTTGAGGATTTACGTCAAGTGAATCTATTAATACTTCACTTTTTTTTTCAGCTAACGATGTTGCTGGCGACTCAATATTGTTCTGGGAGACTGGGACAGCAACAGATTCTAAGTCCACATCATTTTTTATGTCATTCTGATGAATCACTGATAATGTTGGTTCAGGTGATGCTTTTTTGATAAACGCATCATTGTGTTTTAACTCTTCTGCCATCGCATTTAATGATTGACGATAACTCGATACATCCGCTGATACAGCAGACCTCTCAACACTGTGATTTGTTTCAGGTGGCAATATCGGTGATTGCACAGACTCTAATTCTAAATCAATAGGATCAACAACTTGAGGTTCTACAGACGTTGATGCTTCATCCACCAGCGGCATAAACGTAAAGTCATTTTGCTCACGAGTAACAGTAGAAACTGGTTGGGTGTCATCTAAGCTAGATGACGAAGCCACTGCTGTCGTTTGAGCTAGTTTATCTGATAATGCTGATTTTAAATCAGATTGAGGACTCACTAAAGAAGAGGTTGATTTAGCTGATGCCTCTGGTTTGATGTCCATAGGACGTCGACGAATAACAGAAGAATACACTGCTTTTTCAGACACTCTTGCTGCTGTCTTAGCCGTTGGTTGTGATAAGGTATCAACAGGTGATGGTTTGATTGATGCTGTAGGAATAATATTACGGCGAGTTATCGAAGCATATACCGGCTTCTCCGATTTAGGCTCTGATTGCTCCGGTAATGTTGAAACCATCGGCTCAGTTTGCAACTTATTCGATGAAGGATTAACAGGACGACGACGAATCACAGAGGCATAAACGGGTTTTTTAGGCGTTGGCTCCACCGTTGGTTCTGTTATTTCTAATTCAACTTCCGAGCCTTGTTCTTCTTTTAATATTGAACCAGACTCAAGCTCCATCACAGGATCAAGTGAAACCTTCTCCTCTAAGGTTTCTGTATCAAGGACAATTCGTGCCTCTGACACAATCGCGTGTGGGGGCTGTTCTTCAATAACAACCTCTTCTGATGTTGTTACAGATGATGTAACTGTAATGTCATCGACACTTGATTCTGACAGTTTTGTGAGCGATGGTTCTGATGTTATCTCATCAGATGTCTCAACCACATTAATTACAGGGGTTGTATCTTTTTCCTTAACCTCTGGGTTTGGTGATGACTTATCATTATTTTTTAATGATTCACCACTTAATTTTTCCGCTTGTTCAGCCTCATAAATACGCTCAAACTCAAGATAAGACGCGTGACTACGAGACTGTAAATCACGAGTTGAACTCGACAGTAGAACATCGTCATCATCGGCCTCAGTCAAGTCATCTGGGTTAATAGAAAACAGAGGGTCATCATTCATTGGGTTTGATAATAAAGTATTGCTGTATTCGTTATTTTCTTCAAAAGCGACAAATCGCTCTGATTTATCTGAACGAACAGCATTAAGCCCTTTTGCGACACTGCGAACTAATACCGTACCCAGTGAATCTGCGATATTTACCCATGAAAATCCAGAAAACAGACGAATACCCAGCCCCCAAATAAAGAGCAAAAATAAAGTCGCACCCAATGAATCCATGATAGGAACGGTAAAATTCGAGACTACATCGCCAATTACACCACCAGCGGTAAAATACCAAATGTCATTGAAATTGACATCGGCCAAACCACAGCAACTCAGCAATAAAAGAGCAAGCCCTAATAAGCGCAATCCAGTACGCATAAAATCACTGTGACGCCCCATTTTATGGCGTCTTAACATCATCCAACTTAACACGACAATGCAGAAAGGAACGGTGTAGGCAATTACACCTAATGTGAAAAATAACGAATCGGCTAATAATGCACCAATAGCCCCCCCTTCATTCGTCACTTGTCCAGGCCATGCGGTTTGCGACCAAGAAGCGTCAGCAGGATTAAAGCTGATGAGCGCCACCATAATGTAAATCGCTACCCCAATCGCAATGATCAACAAGATCTCGAAGAGGCGTTTCATGCCATATTCGGGCATAAATGACTGCTTTTTGCCTGTTAACTTCCTCAAAAAAAACTCCGATATCACTGAATGACTGTAATCTAGGTTCGCCATTCAAATGCCTCTGATCTTAAGTAAGCAATAATGGCGAATTCCGCTGTTCATCTTATACTAGAGATCGAATATTCAAATGGCGATATCCAGTAAAGACCCAAAAGGTTAAGTCGCGTATTGTAACGAATAGAAGATAAAATAATTCATGTATTTGTCAATTTGTGTACTTAGTTGCTCGAAATAAACACAGCCAATAAAAAAAGCCGAGTCATAATATGACTCGGCTTTTCAATCATTACGATTCAAGATATGAATTTAGCGGGTTTTAATCACCAAGTTATTGGTTTGCTTAACCTCTTCCATCACCACATAAGTGCGCGTGTCATTCACACCCGGTAAACGTAATAAAGTTTCCCCTAGCAACTTACGGTAAGCTGACATATCAGATACACGCGTTTTCAATAAATAGTCAAAATCACCTGAAACCAAATGGCACTCTTGAATGTCTTCAAGCTCTTGAACCGATTTATTAAATTGTTCAAATACATCTGGCGCACCACGGTTTAACGTAATTTCAACAAAAACCAGCAATGAGGCATCTAAAAACTGTGGATTCAATAACGCGGTATAGCCACTGATATAGCCTTGACGTTCTAAACGTCGTACACGCTCCAAACACGGAGTCGGTGATAATCCCACTCGTTTTGACAGTTCGACATTGGAAATTCGACCATCTTTTTGCAACTCATTTAAAATATTACGGTCAATACGATCCAATTCCTTGGAGGGTTTCTTCTTGGTATCTACCATGTTTATTCCACCTTATTCACTTCCTTGCAAAAATATACTACAGACCTTATTACTTTAGAATTAAATACTAACAAATTGTAATATTCAGCGTAATCATCTAAATAAATTGCCTGAATTAGAGTATTCCTATACTACTGGTACTTAACCAATTAACGACAAACCATTTGCCTATTAATCCGTTTTCTTTCTGAGGAAACATCCTTTTCTTCAGAAGAAAATGACTTGTTATTTTCTGTAGAGTAACCTTATGCATCATAAGCATATACCATGCGGTTTCCCGCTGCTAAATTCCGCTTAAAATCACTTTGACTTCCAAACCAAGTTGCCAAATTGTAACAGATTTGTAAGCCGTTTTTCCAGCCCTTCTCACTTCTATTTAAGTACATAAATACAATTAAAGTGAAATAATCTTATATTTTTAGAAACTTATAGCGCTAAAAATCAAATTTTTCACATCATTAGCTAAAAAACACATTTTCAGTCTCTCTTAACTGGACGCTGGTTCCTGTAACATGTGCATTGAGGCTTATGCCAATCAAATAAGAATAAGACACACTCTCTTTTCTTCCTTTCCTTTCTTTACTCGGTGAATTTACCTACAATCGGCAAAAATAATACAAATAATCAGCCTGGAGATATCATGACTCAAACACGACACTGCAAATTGCTCATTCTAGGTTCAGGACCCGCGGGATATACTGCTGCTGTTTATGCTGCACGCGCGAATTTAAATCCTGTGATGATCAGTGGTATGCAACAAGGAGGCCAACTCACAACAACAACGGAAGTTGAAAACTGGCCAGGAGATCCTGATGGTTTAACCGGTCCTGCTTTAATGGAGCGTATGAAAGCGCACGCGGAAAAATTTGAAACGGAAATCATTTTTGACCAAATTAATACCACTGATTTGACTCAAAAGCCTTATCGTTTAATCGGTGAAAATGGTGAATACACCTGTGATGCCTTGATTATTGCCACTGGTGCTTCTGCCAAATATTTAGGGTTAAAGTCCGAAGAAGCATTCAAAGGTAAAGGTGTTTCAGCTTGCGCTACTTGTGACGGTTTTTTCTATCGCAATCAAGTCGTAGCTGTCGTTGGTGGTGGTAATACGGCGGTTGAAGAAGCTCTGTATCTCTCAAATATTGCGAAAGAAGTGCATTTAATCCATCGCCGAGATCAATTCCGTTCTGAAAAGATTTTGATTAACCGATTGATGGATAAAGTAGAAAACGGCAACATAGTTCTGCACACTCATACCACATTGGATGAAGTACTTGGTGATGAGATGGGCGTAACAGCTTTACGTTTACGCAACGTCGACTCAGATACAACTGAAGAACTATCAGTCATGGGTGTCTTTATTGCCATTGGTCACCAACCTAACACAGCCATCTTTGAAGGTCAGTTAGAGATGGACAATGGTTATTTGTGTGTACGCTCAGGCACTCAAGGTAACGCAACACAAACTAATCGAGAAGGCGTTTTTGCGGCCGGTGATGTTATGGATCATAACTATCGTCAAGCCATTACGTCTGCAGGAACCGGCTGTATGGCCGCACTGGATGCTGAGCGCTATTTGGATGCATTAGCAGAACACCAGTAAATACGATACACCTTGGTGGCGATCGTTTTGATCGCCATTTTTTTCTTTGCGTTTAAGCGCGGTGATGTGTACTGATTGAAAACTATGGATAAACAACAACAACGCGAACTGTCTAAATGGCTCAAGTCGCAAAGTAAATTAGCAAAAAAATGGCTAAGTCTGAGTATCGGACTGGGCTTTATTTCTGGCTTATTGTTGGTTGCTCAAGCAGCCCTCCTCGCCAATATTTTACAAAAATTGATCATGGACCATGTGGATAAGCACACGCTTATTTCACAATTTATTGCGTTAATGGTCGTGGTGGCATTACGTGCGCTGTGCAGTTGGGGACGAGAAATTACGGGTTACCGATGCGGTGAACAAGTTCGCCTCTATATTCGCCAACTCATTTTGGATCGTTTACACAATTTAGGGCCAGCATACATAAAAGGCAAACCCGCAGGCGTATGGGCTAGTTTGGTTTTAGAACAAGTGGAAGAAATGCAAGATTTCTTCGCACGTTATTTGCCTCAAATGTCGATCGCCGTGTTGATTCCGATGATCATCCTTTTTGCTGTATTCCCATTCAACTGGGCAGCCGGCTTAATTTTTGTTGTCACCGCTCCCTTAGTTCCCATTTTTATGGCCTTGGTTGGTATGGGTGCCGCAGAAGCAAACCGAAAAAACTTTAAAGCCTTACAGCGTTTATCCGGTTACTTTTATGACCGACTACAAGGTTTAGCCACATTACGTTTGTTTGATCGTGCTGAGGCAGAAGCTGAAAACCTTCATGTTGCTTCTCATATTTTGCGCAAACGTACCATGGAAGTATTACGCTTAGCGTTTCTGTCTTCTGCCGTACTTGAGTTCTTCTCAGCATTGTCGGTTGCGATTGTCGCTGTCTATTTTGGGTTCAGTTTCATTGGCGAGTTAAACTTTGGATCTTATGGTCTGCCAATCACTTTATTCACCGGTTTATTTGTGCTTGTTTTAGCACCTGAATTTTACCAACCTCTGCGTGATTTAGGTACGTTTTATCATGCGAAAGCACAAGCCATTGGTGCTGCTGAATCCATTGTTGAGTTTTTAACAGCAGAGGCTGATGAAACAACATCTGGCCATCGTGAACTACTCAATGCTCAGGCGATATCTTTAGAAGTAAAAGATCTGGAAGTTTTGAGCCCTCAGGGTAAAGTGTTAGCCGGTCCTTTAAGTTTTACAATCAACCTTAACGAACGAGTGGCATTAATTGGTCCTAGCGGTGCAGGTAAAACCAGTTTACTTAATGCATTATTGGGCTTTCTGCCCTATCGCGGACACTTAAAAATCAACGGTATTGAATTAGCAGAGTTAGATATTCAACAATGGCGTTCTGCTATTAGTTGGGTTGGTCAAAACCCATTGCTTGTTCACGGTACAATTAAAGACAACATTACCTTAGGCAATACACTCGCGACGGATGAAGAAATTACACACGTTTGCCATGTTGCTTATGCCGATGAATTTATTCAACGCTTAGAGCTGGGCTATCAACATCATGTAAATGATCGCTCTGGTGGTTTATCTGTCGGTCAAGCACAACGCCTCGCCGTGGCTCGTGCCATGCTGCAAAATGGTGCATTTTGGTTGCTCGATGAACCAACCGCGAGCTTAGATGCCAATAGTGAACGTTTAGTTTTGGACAGTTTAACAACGGTAACTCAAGAAAAAACATTATTGATGGTGAGCCATCGTTTGGATCAATTATCAGCGATGGATCGTATCCTTGTCATGGATAAAGGTCATATCGTACAAAATGGTCACTTTAACGAGCTACACCAAAATGGATTACTGGCAGATATGTTAGCGCACACTGATAAAGGGGATTTAGATGCGTGATTTACTCCCTTATTTAAAACTGTATCGAAAGCACTGGTTTGGTTTAACTCTGGGTATGTTCCTTGGATTGCTAACCTTATTATCCGCCATCAGTTTATTAACCTTATCAGGGTGGTTTATTGCCGCTTCGGCTATCGCTGGATTAACCGTTGCTCGTAGCACCTTTAATTACTTAGCGCCCGGTGCAGGTGTACGCGGCTTTGCGATTGCACGTACTTTTGGTCGTTGGAGTGAGCGAGTCGTTAGCCATAATGCCACTTTTAAGTTGTTGGCCGATCTACGTTTGTTCTTCTTCCGAAAACTAACCCCTTTAATTCCAGGGCGTCAGACTAATCTTCGTGATGCCGATTTATTAAACCGTTTAGTCGCCGATGTTGATGCTATGGATCACGTTTATCTGCGACTGATTAGCCCATTGACGATTGGCATTATTGGTTTGGTCTCCATTACCGCCTTTCTTTCTTGGTTTGATCTCAGCGCTGGTTTAACGCTCGGGGCAATTTTACTCACCCTGATGATTTTATTACCTGTGCTATTCTATTATCTTGGTAAAGTACATGGCGAAAACCTAACGTATGCCAAAGCCAATTACCGCATTAAGCTATTAGATTGGTTACAAGGTCACGCTGAGCTTTTATTGTTCAACGCTGAAACACGTTATCGTCAGCGCGTCGAAGATGAACAAGATCAACTTTTAGCAGCACAACGTAAAATGGCCGCGTTAACAGGGTTAGCAAACGGTTTATTGATGCTCGCAACCGGTTGGACATTAGTTTTGATTATTTGGCTGTGTGCCAACGGCATTAATGGACACCAACCGAATGCGATCGTCGCCATGATTGCTTTTTCAACCATGGCCAGTTTCGAATTAATGATGCCCGTTGCTACGGCCTTTCAATATTTAGGACAAACCAAAACATCGGCACGTCGTTTAAATGAAATCATTGAAGCAACACCCGATACTGTCTTTGATCCAAATGGTTACGATCAACCCGCCCAAGGAAAACTGACCCTCAATAATGTGAGTTACACTTATCACGACAGCGATCAACCTGTCTTAAATGCTGTCTCATTAAATTTGTTCGCCGGACAAAAGCTGGCACTGTTAGGTCGTACTGGATGTGGTAAATCCACGTTATTACAGCTACTGACTCGTAGCTGGGATCCACAACAAGGTCAGATATTACTGGATGATGTGCCGTTATCTCAATGGTCTGAGCCCGCGCTACGCAAAGCGATTACTGTTGTAAGTCAACGTGTGGATATTTTTCATGGCACATTACGTGAAAACTTGTTGCTCGCAGACCCGACAGCCTCTGATGATCAGTTTAAAAATGCATTAATCCAAGTCGGTCTTGATGCTTTATTAGAAGATCAGGCGCTAGATACATGGCTAGGAGATGGAGGTCGTCAACTTTCTGGTGGTGAACGTCGCCGTATTGGCATTGCTCGTGCTTTATTGCACGATTCTCCAATCCTATTATTGGATGAACCCACAGAAGGCTTAGATAAGCGTACTGAACAGCAGATTTTATCTCTTTTAATGACACACGCACAGAATAAGACTTTGGTCTTTATTACACACCGTCTAGTCGGTTTAGATCAAATGGATCAAGTGTGTTTAATGGATGAAGGTAAAATTGTTGAACAAGGCACCCACACCGATTTATTGAATCAAAAAGGGTTCTATCATGATTTGTGGCAACGTTTATAGAACACTGTCATAAAATAAAAGTGCATCGAATTCGATGCACTTTTTTTAAAATCATTGCATCTATATTAAAAATTACCATACTCAATAATTAGCCTTTTATTTTGTCAATTCTTATCTAATGCGATGAAAATGTTATGCCGATTTATCTTCCTGAACTGACCGCTTACAATCTGAACTTTCCTCATCCCAATTCTGCGATGGTCGATCCAAACGGTTTGTTAGCTTTTGGTGGTGACTTACAACCCGAACGTTTATTACGAGCCTATCAAAATGGTATTTTTCCTTGGTATAACCAAGGTGAACCCATTTTATGGTGGAGCCCTGCACCTCGATCTGTTTTTTATCCTGAACAGTTTCAACCAAGTAAAAGCTTACGCAAGTTTCAGCGTAAAGTTGGTTATCGAGTAACGATAAACCAAGATTGTTATCGCGTAATAGAGCAATGTGCTTTAAGCCGTGGGTTGGAAAACACATGGATCAGCCCTGATATACAAAAAGCCTATCAAGAGATGCATTGTTTGGGACATTGTCATTCAGTCGAGGTTTGGGAGGGCAATACTTTAGTGGGTGGGCTATATGGAATTGCTGTTGGGCGTATTTTTTGTGGGGAGTCAATGTTCTCATTAGCCACTAATGCATCTAAAATTGCATTGTGGTTTTTTTGTCGACACTTTCATCGATCGGGTGGACAACTTATTGATTGCCAAGTTATGAACCATCACTTGCAATCGCTTGGTGCACAAGAATTATCCCGCGAGCATTTTCTAAATAAACTCAGTCAACAGCCATCGAATGCAGCATTAATTGATTGCTATCAACCACAGACTTTATCTTGTGAGTATTTTGAATGAGTACGTATCAATTAGGCTTAACAGCAGAGTCACCTTGCCCTTACCGAGCCGGTGAAACAGAGCAATTAGCCATATTAATGGGCTCGAATTCTGACTTATTTCCTCTTTATGAATCTTGGCTAGGCATGGGATTTCGTCGCAGTGGAGATAGAATTTATCGCCCTCATTGTCCCAACTGTCATTCATGCCAATCATTACGGATTCATTGCCCAACATTTACCCCTAGCCGCAGCCAAAAACGACAACTGGCCCAGTTAACGGGTTTAGAGTGGGTATTCAAAACGACGTTAGATGATAATTGGTTTGAACTGTACAGTGATTATATTTGCCAGCGGCACTCAACTGGCGGTATGTATCCACCGCAGAAAAACAGCTTCCTGAGTTTTATTGAAAACGCACAATCTCCACCACTCTATTTGCATCTTTATGAACAAAACAGACTGATTGCTATTGCGGTAACCGATACGACCTCTGAGGCATTCAGTGCGATGTATACCTTCTTTGATCCAAATCATACTCGTTCATTGGGCACTTTATGCGTCTTAATTCAAATTAAAGAAGCACAAAAACAAAATAAGACATGGCTTTATCCTGGATTTTATATCAAAGAGTCTCCAGCAATAAATTACAAAATCCGATTTCATCCTCATCAACGTTATATTGATCAAGAATGGACGAATTGATCGAATAAAAAGACAAAATAACTACAATCATTAGGCAAAATGCCCTGACAATTTCTAAAATCTCGATTAATTGTATTTTAATGTGCATCAAAAGCTGACAAAACAGGGTAGCAAGGGTAAAATTAGCGCCTATAGTTTACACGTTAATAGATTCAAGGCATAAAACTTATCAAACTCTTATTGATAAGTGCCCTAAGAGGATTCAATGGCAAAAGAAGACGTAATTGAAATGCAAGGCACAGTACAAGATACTCTGCCTAATACCATGTTCCGCGTAGAGCTTGAAAATGGTCATGTTGTGACAGCACACATCTCAGGTAAAATGCGTAAAAACTACATCCGTATTTTGACTGGCGATAAGGTTACTGTTGAGTTGACTCCATACGATCTTACTAAAGGTCGCATCGTCTTCCGCGCACGTTAATCCTTACGGCGACGAAAAATACAAAAATCCAGCCTTAGGGCTGGATTTTTGCTTTAAAAGTCATCACTACTCTTATGTTTCTGCTTATCTTCTCGCCTAATTCCATCCATACTTATTTTATTTTTACATCCTGCTGTCTGTGAGATGTAGCTCAATGTGTCCATATGTTGTTAAAAATAAATGAAAAGTAATCAGATGGATACTTACTTTGTATTTTTGGACATATACATATCACTTTTATTACTATACCGATTTACGATATAGGATTAGAATCAGCCCCCTACTTTTATCGACCAAAAATACTCAAAAGGTATGATGTTATAGAGGATAATTTGATGGGCAATATTGTAAAATCAGCGGTAAAGCTAAGCGTATTTTCAGTTGTGATGATTACTGTGACTTCTGTTGACAGTATCCGTAATTTGCCCGGTGTGGCACTTTTTGGTAGTCACCTGATCAGCTTCTTTTTACTCGCTGGATTCTGTTATTTTCTTCCCACTGCACTTGTCTGTGCAGAAATGAGTACAACCTATCCACAGCAAGGAGGTGTCTACAATTGGGGAAAAGAAACACTTGGTCCTAGCTTTGGTTTTGTAACGGTTTGGTACCAATACGCTGAAAACATCGTTTATTATCCACCGCTAATTTCCTTTATTATTGCTACCGGTGTTTATCCTTTTGCACCTCATCTCGCGAATAACAACATATTCATGTTAGTTATGATCAATGTGATCTTCTGGTCATTAACATTGGTTAATATTTTCGGTCTTAAACTCTCATCGATCATCACTAATGTATTTGGAATGGTGGGATTAATCTTCCCTATTCTTTTGATCATTGCTTTAGGTGGCTATTGGGTTATCAGTGATCCATCGGCTTCACACATCTCACTACGCACAGCAAGTGATTGGTTGCCCGATTTTCACCAAGCTGGTATTGGTGCGAGTTTCACCGCAATTGTATTGTCTTTAACTGGTGTTGAAATCACCACCGCTTATGCAACTGAAGTTGATAATCCACAGCGTACTTACCCACGAGCACTTTTGCTTTCTACAGGATTAATTTTATTAACCCTAACATTATGTTCATTATCAATCGCAGCGGTTGTACCACATAATGACTCAAGCTTAAGTGAAGGTATCATCTTAGCGTTTAAAGCGTTCTTTGAAGATTTACATTTAACCTTCCTGTTGCCTGTTATTGCCCTTGCAATTGTATTCGGTACATTAGCGAGCTTGAATAACTGGATCATTGCACCAACGAAAAGCTTATTTGTTGCAGCTCAAGATCACTTTTTACCAAAAGCCTTAGCAAAAGAAAATAAGAGCAAAGCGCCTGTTCCTTTATTGTTATTACAAGGCGTAATTGTCACTATTTTATCCTTAGCGTTCATTTTAGTTCCTAACGTAAACGAAGGCATGTGGCTACTGAATATCTTAATGACCCAACTTTACATGGCAATGTACATTTGTGTATTCATCAGCTTTGTGGCTTCTCGTTGCAAGCATAAACACCTTGATCGCCCATTCCGTGTACCAGGTGGTAAAGTCGGAATGGTTCTTGCCGCTGGCTTAGGTATTGCAAGTTCTGTCATTACTATTATTGTGAGTTTTGATGTACCAGCAAGTATTAACCAGAATGTGGCAATGTTCAGTCTAATCATTGGCTTTATTATCTTTAGTTTACCGGCTATTTTCGCGATTATTCATCGTCGAAAATACATTAAGCTAACTCAAGAAGCTTAAAACAAAAAAGGGACGCATCGCGTCCCTTTTTATTATGGCTAAAATCAGTAATTAATGTGCTGGTTCCACTTCACTACTAAAGTAAAACTCTAAATTATCTTTCACTAAATCCACACGCACAGAACCGCCATTGATTAACTGACCAAACAGCAATTCATTCGCTAGCGGTTTTTTCAAATTATCTTGAATGACTCGTGCCATTGGGCGTGCGCCCATGGTTTTATCGTACCCTTTACGAGACAACCACTCTTTTGCTGTATCTGATATCTCCATCGATACCCCTTTAGCATCAAGCTGTGCCTGTAATTCAACGATAAACTTATCAACCACCAGTGTAATCACATTTTCCTCTAAGTGATTAAACCAAATGATATTATCTAAACGATTACGAAACTCTGGCGTAAAGACACGTTTAATTTCAGACATGGCATCGTGACTGTGATCCTGTTGAATCAAACCAATCGATTTACGAACCGTCTCAGTGACACCCGCATTGGTTGTCATCACTAAAATGACATTGCGAAAATCGGCTTTACGGCCATTATTATCCGTTAATGTACCGTTATCCATTACCTGCAATAACAAATTAAAAACATCTGGGTGTGCTTTTTCAATCTCATCCAAGAGAACAACGGCATGGGGATGTTTAATCACAGCATCAGTTAACAACCCACCTTGCTCATAACCAACATAGCCTGGAGGTGCACCGATCAAGCGGCTGACAGTATGACGTTCCATGTACTCAGACATATCAAATCGCAATAATTCAATGCCTAATGAACGTGCCAGTTGCACTGTTACTTCGGTTTTACCAACACCTGTTGGCCCCGCAAATAAAAATGAACCAACTGGCTTATGATCTGCACCCAGACCTGCACGACTTAACTTGATTGCCTCAGTCAGTACATCAATAGCAGGATCTTGCCCAAATACGAGCATCTTCAATTTATCATCAAGACGTTGTAAAACATCTCGATCACTAGAAGAAATCGATTTTTCAGGAATTCTGGCCATCTTAGCAATCATGGATTCAATGTCACTGACATTTACGGTTTTCTTACGACGACTTGCTGGCACTAAACGACAGCGCGCGCCTGCTTCATCAATCACATCAATCGCTTTATCAGGAAGATGACGTTCATTAATGTACT
>CAMQZF010000060.1 GCA_947039525.1 uncultured Photobacterium sp.
TCATGGGCGATGATATTCCTTATGTACCGAATAAGCGCGCGGGTGGTTATGTTCTGGGCGGTAAAATTGCGCCGATCTTCTTTAATACCATGGAAGATGCGGGTGCGTTACCCATTGAGTTGGATGTGACGGCACTGAACATGGGTGACGTTATTGATGTTTATCCTTTCTTAGGTGAAGTACGTCGTCATGATAATAATGAATTGGTCTCAACTTTTTCATTAAAAACCGATGTATTGATTGATGAAGTACGCGCTGGTGGCCGTATTCCTTTGATCATTGGTCGCGGTTTGACGGATCGTGCTCGTGAGACATTGAATCTACCTGCGTCAGAGGTGTTTCGTCGCCCGATTCCTGTAAAAGAAATTGATGCTGGTTACAGTCTCGCTCAGAAAATGGTCGGTAAAGCGTGTGGTGTGGAAGGGGTTCGCCCAGGTACGTATTGTGAGCCAAAAATGACCACTGTTGGGTCGCAAGATACCACTGGCCCAATGACGCGTGATGAATTAAAAGATTTGGCGTGTTTGGGCTTCTCTGCCGATTTGGTGATGCAGTCTTTTTGTCATACGTCGGCATACCCAAAACCTATCGATGTGAATACTCATCATACGTTGCCTGATTTCATTATGAATCGTGGTGGTGTGTCATTACGTCCGGGTGATGGTGTGATTCACTCTTGGTTAAACCGCATGTTGTTACCGGATACCGTGGGTACTGGGGGCGACTCTCATACGCGTTTCCCATTAGGTATTTCATTTCCTGCAGGTTCTGGTTTGGTGGCGTTTGCAGCGGCAACAGGCGTAATGCCTTTGGATATGCCAGAGTCCATTTTGGTTCGCTTTAAAGGGGAAATGCAAGAAGGCATTACCTTACGTGACTTGGTGCATGCGATTCCGTATTACGCGATTCAACAAGGATTATTGACGGTTGAGAAAGCCGGAAAGATCAATGAATTCTCGGGTCGTATCTTGGAAATTGAAGGTGTGGATCACTTAACCGTTGAACAAGCGTTTGAGTTGTCTGATGCCTCGGCTGAGCGAAGTGCCGCTGGCTGTACTGTGAAACTGTCTGAAGCTTCGATTACGGAATATCTGCAATCAAACGTTGTCATGTTGAAGTGGATGTTATCGGAAGGCTATGGCGATTGTCGTACCATCGAGCGTCGTATCGTAGCGATGGAAGCGTGGTTGGCAAACCCAGAATTGATGGAATCGGATAAGGATGCGCAATACGCTCATGTAATTGAGATCGATTTGGCAGACATTCATGAGCCAATCCTGTGTGCACCGAACGACCCTGATGATGCGCGTTTGTTGTCGGAAGTGCAGGGAACGAAGATTGATGAAGTCTTTATCGGTTCTTGTATGACCAATATTGGTCACTTCCGTGCCGCAGGGAAATTGTTGGATTCGTTTGGTGGTCAGTTGAATACGCGTTTGTGGGTGGCACCGCCAACAAAGATGGACAAAGACCAACTCATTGAGGAAGGCTATTACGGTATCTTTGGTCGTGCGGGTGTGCGTATTGAAACGCCGGGATGTTCACTGTGTATGGGTAACCAAGCCCGCGTTGCGGATAAGGCAACGGTGATGTCGACGTCGACACGTAACTTCCCGAACCGTTTGGGTACGGGTGCGAATGTGTATTTGTCGTCAGCGGAGTTAGCGGCAGTCGGTGCGATTTTAGGTCGCATTCCTACGTGTGAGGAATATTTAAGTTACGCTAAGCAACTTGATGCTACGGCAGCGGATACGTATCGTTATCTTAATTTCCACCGTATGACCACCTATACGGATAAAGCTGAAGAAGTGATCATTCAAAAGGCTGTATAAGCTTTTATAAAATAAAGATATTTGCCCGCATTTTTGATGCGGGCTTTTTTGTGTGACAAATAAGGTTTTCTCGTGTTATCTGTGGTAGTCTGCCCAGCATTTTTGCGCTACTGAATAATGATGAGTAATACTTTTCGTGCTTTGATTTGTGTCTTATTTGATGCACTGGCTGTGGTGATTATTTTTACCTGTGTAAAATCCCTCTCTGTTCACTTTCCTTTGTTTGAGCTTATTTTCTTTAAAAATATTTTGTGTTTTTTTACTGTGCTCATTTATCTCTTAATCAGAAGATACTCTTTTTTTCCTAAAAACATCAGTTGGCGATGGTTGATCATTCGCAGTGTGGTTGGGTTCATTGGCATTTTCTTTCAGTTTTATTCGATTAAACATTTGTCTTTAGCGAACGCAACCATTCTGGCGAAAACCACGCCTTTTTTTATTACGTTTTTGGGGTATTGGTTAATGAATGAAGGTTTAAGCAAGGTGCAAATTCCAGCTTTATTACTTTCGTTTATTGGTGTGCTCTTTATTGCGCGTCCGGGAGATAACCTACATTTTGGTTTTTCTCTGATTGCATTAGCTTCAGCAGTGTTAGTCGCGATTGCGTATTGTTGCGTCCGTAAGTTGAATCAGATTCGTGAGTCTATGGTGTTAATGGTCTTCTACTTTTCTTTCGGGAACGTATTGGGATCGCTTATTTTTATGACATCCGATTTCGTGATGCCAACGGAACACGATTGGGGATTATTAATTTTAATGGGATTCACATTTGTGTTTGGGCAGTTTGCATTAACGGGGGCGTATAAGCATGCACCCGCTTCGGAGGTTTCTGTTTATTCTTATATTACGGTGTTGGCATCGGCGGTTATTGGTGCGGTGTGGTGGCACGAGATCCCACATTTCACCACGATGATTGGGGCGGGTATTATCCTTTTTGCAACTGTGGTGACTTATCGTTATAACTGTCAGCAATAATAAAAGAGCAGCTTAGTTGTAGTGGATAGTAACGATGGATTATGAATTTAAAAAAAACACCTTAGATGGTTCGTATCACGCCATGTTTTCGATGGGTCATGAAGTACTCGGGCGTTGGTTAGTCGAAGAAATTGGCAAAGATACGGATAAGATTAGCTTGATTTTAGAGCAGTTATTGGCATTGAAATCCAGTACGCAAGAATGGCGATTAAGTGGAAAAGAGCTAACACTGAGTTTGCAAGATAATGAAGCTTTGGTACAAGCTAACTGTTTATTTTCTCATGAAGAAGAGGATTTTGAAGAGGACTTTCATTTTTATGATGAAGAATCAATGTCACTTTGTGGGTTTGAGGATTTAGCGCTGGTGTTGGATGCATGGCAATCCTTTATAGAGCGGTTTTGATCGATTCATCATGAAGCAAAGAGAAAAAAAGTCGCACTTAAATGGTGCGACTTTTTTTTTAATTATAAATTGCTTAGATTAACTTGTTGTAATTGTTTGTTTTTCTTATTGGCATGATAGTTGAAGTATGTTTGAGCATTGGACGATTCAGGTGCGGTGATCAGGAGCTCAAAATGAAACTAATTCATGCGGTAATTAAGCCATTCAAATTGGATGAGGTGCGAGAAGCATTAGCGGATGTGGGCGTTGAAGGGATGACGGTATCGGAAGTCAAAGGATTTGGTCGTCAAAAAGGACACACTGAATTATATCGAGGCTCTGAGTATCAAATTGATTTTTTGCCCAAGGTGAAAATAGAAATAGCCACCCAAGCAGATAATTACGAAACGATTGTGGATGCGATCATCAAATCTGCTTATACAGGGAAAATTGGGGATGGAAAGGTCTTTGTTTACGATTTATCGCACGCGGTGCGTATCCGTACTGGTGAGTTGGATTCAGACGCATTGTAACTTGCGAAGACACAGATAATAGAGGAACAGATATGGAATTAGTCAATACAGTCACGGAATTGCGTTATGCATTGGATACGTTTTTCTTTTTATTATCCGGCGCACTGGTTATGTGGATGGCGGCTGGGTTTGCCATGTTGGAAGCGGGGTTGGTGCGATCCAAAAACACCACTGAAATTTTAACGAAAAATGTGTGTTTGTATGCGATCGCCTGTACCGCGTATTTGATTGTGGGTTACAACATTATGTACGTTGATAACGGCAGCGGCGGTTGGTTGCCTTCCTTTGGAAGCTTGATTGGTACACAAGCGGCGGATGCGGATCATTCATTAGAATCTGATTTCTTTTTCCAAGTGGTCTTTGTTGCGACGGCCATGTCCGTGGTGTCGGGTGCGGTTGCTGAACGCATGAAGTTGTGGTCTTTCTTATTTTTCTCAGTGGTATTGACTGGGTTTATTTATCCGATTGAAGGGTATTGGACGTGGGGTGGTGGTTTTCTTTCTGAAGCCGGTTTCAGTGATTTTGCGGGATCAGGCATTGTTCATATGGCAGGGGCAGCAGCAGCGCTTGCGGGTGTTTTATTATTAGGGGCGCGTAAAGGGAAATATGGGAAGAATGGTGAGATTTACCCGATTCCGGGCTCTAATATGCCATTAGCTACGTTGGGTACGTTTATTCTCTGGTTTGGTTGGTTTGGCTTTAATGGTGGATCACAGTTGATGTTGTCGGATTTTGAAAATGCGACGGCAGTAGGACAAATTTTTCTAAATACGAATGCAGCGGCCGCCGCGGGTGCCATTGCCGCCTTAGCAGTATGTAAAACCACGTGGGGTAAAGCCGATTTAACCATGATTTTAAACGGAGCATTGGCTGGCTTAGTTGCAATAACCGCTGATCCATTATCGCCATCGCCATTGATGTCTGTTGCGATTGGTGTCGCTGCTGGTGCAATTGTCGTATTCAGTATTGTGGGCTTGGATAAAATTAAAATCGATGATCCTGTTGGGGCGATTTCGGTTCATGGTGTGTGTGGTTTCTTTGGATTGATGATGGTGCCACTGAGTAATGGCGATGCGACGTTCTCTATGCAGTTGATCGGCGCTTTAATTATTTTTGCTTGGGTCTTTGCTTGTAGTTTGCTGGTATGGGGATTGTTAAAAATAACCATTGGTATTCGTGTCACAGAAGATGAAGAGTTAGCCGGTATGGATATTCATGATTGTGGAGTGGATGCTTACCCTGAGTTTGTCAGTGTGAAATAGCTCTCAAAACGAGAGTTTGTTGAAAAAAAGCGCCGTTTTAATGGCGCTTTTTTTGTTTGTGAATGTTTCTGAGGATTGTACACCGAAGACGCTTTAGTATAATGAAACGATATTGAGAATTGTTATCATTTGTTTTGTTTTCTAGTTAGGGATTGATTATGAAAAAGCTTTTGGCTTCGGTGGTTTTCGGTAGCTTAGTCGCTCCACAAGCAGCATTTGCGGCAGAGGAAGTGAATGTGTACTCCTATCGTCAACCTTTCTTGGTCGAGCCTATGTTCAAAGAGTTCACTAAAGAAACGGGCATCAAAGTAAATGTGAAATTTGCGAAACAAGGGCTGGCAGAAAAGCTTCAACAAGAAGGGGAATACAGCCCTGCAGACGTTGTTTTGACAACGGATATCAGTCGTTTGGTTGAATTGGCTGATAAAGAATTAGTGCAGTCAGTGAATAGTGCTGAAATTGAAAAAAACATTCCAAGCCAATACCGCGATAGCGAAGATGAATGGTTTGCACTGACATTACGTACCCGTAATGTTTACTCTTCACGTGAGCGTGTGGGTCACTTGCCTAATTCGTTTGATTACCGCCAATTAGCCGAGCCTGAGTGGAAAGGTAAGATTTGTACACGTTCTGGTAAACATCCTTACAACGTTTCACTCGTTTCTTCGATGATTGCTCATTATGGTGAAGCTGAGACACAAACTTGGTTAGAAGGCATGAAAGCGAATCTTGCTCGTAAACCACAAGGTAATGACCGTGATCAAGTCAAAGCGGTGAAAGAAGGTTTGTGTGATTTGGCGATTGGTAACAGCTATTACCTTGGAAAAATGGTGAACGACAGTAAGCAGAAAGCGTGGGCAGAAGCCGTTTTTATTGATTTCCCAGGTCAAACAGCCAAAGGTACTCATGTGAATGTGAGTGGTATGGCGATGGCAAAATACGCACCGAACCAAGCGAATGCAGTTAAGTTGATGGAGTTCTTAACGGGCGACAAAGCACAGCAAATGTACGCTGAAATTAACTATGAATACCCGGTTAAAAATGGCGTGAAGCAATCTGAGTTAGTGGCTTCTTGGGGGGCGTTTAACGCTGATACCTTGCCATTAGAGAATGTTGCGAAGCATCATAAAACGGCAATGAAACTTCTGGATACGGTCAAGTTTGATTTGTAACTTGCTCTTTTTAAGACACTGATTTGTAAGAATGGGGCGTTAAGCCCCATTTCACGTTTAATTTAGATGCCAACCTGAATGATTCATTTCCACTAAGCTGCAAGGAATGCAAGAGTAACTGGAAAGAGGCACCAAAGTTGTCGTCGCTTATTGGTTAAGTGGCTGTAAATGAAAGAACGATTTTTATTTTGGCAAACTGGTGGTTGGATTCTTGCATTTTTACTCGCATTGCCGATTGTTGCTATTTTTTATACGGCAATGGGGGAATCAGACTCAGTCTTTTCACATCTAATAAATACGGTCATGTCGACTTATGCGAGTAATACCTTCTGGTTGGTGTTATTGACTGTTTTTTTTGCGCTTATTCTTGGCTTACCTTCTGCGTGGTTAATGGCGATGTGTCGCCTACCAGGCGAACGGGTATTACAGTGGGCATTGGTGTTACCGTTAGCGATGCCTGGCTACATTATTGGCTATGTGTATACCGGATGGTTTGATTTTGCGGGACCTATTCAAATTGGGTTACGCGATCTTTTTGGCTGGCAAAGTGTTCATGATTATTGGTTTCCGAATTTGCGTTCATTATGGGGAGCCAGTTTTGTTTTAGCGTTAGTTTTGTATCCCTATGTTTATCTTTTGTGTCGTGCCGCTTTTATGGAACAAAGTGTCAGTTTGTTGCAGTCAGCTCGATTATTAAAGTGTTCACCATGGCAGAGTTTTTGGCGTGTTTCTTTGCCATTAGCTCGTCCTGCGATCGCGGTTGCGATGTCGTTAGTTGCAATGGAAACCTTGGGTGATTTTGGTACGGTGAGCTACTTTGCTGTAAATACATTAACCACTGCGGTGTATGACACTTGGTTGGGTTATTCCAATTTAAATGCGGCCGCTAAAATATCAGCGTTAATGCTGGTGGTGATTTTTGTGTTAATCAGTGCCGAGCGATTTAGTCGTCGTCGTCAACAATTATTCCAGCAAGGGCAAAACAGCTGTGATGATGTGCGTTATCAGTTAAAAGGAAAGCGATTATCCTTTGCTATGATTTGGTGTTGGGGCTTGGTGTTCTTAGCTTTCTTATTACCAGTGGCACAACTGGGTTATTACGCGATTCATTATTTTGAACAAAGCTGGACCAATGCGTTTCATCAATATTCTTGGCACAGTGTGCTGGTGTCATTATGCTCTGCGGTCATTGCTGTATTGATGGCATTATTAGTGAACTTTTATCGTCGTCTGGATAGTCGTTCGTTTAGTGTGATTCCAATGAGAATTGGTTCATTGGGTTATGCTGTTCCTGGTACAGTGTTGGCGATTGGCGTGATGATTCCATTAACAGTATTGGATCATAGCATTAATGATTTCGCGCGTGATTGGTCTTTAGGCCGCCCTGGTTTGATTTTCTCTGGCACTTTGATTGCGTTGATTGTCGCGTTTGTTGTGCGCTTTTCTGCCGTTGCGATTGGTAGTATTGAAAGTAGTCTTGCCAAAATTTCCCCCTCGTTGGATATGGCGTCAAAAACCATGGGTTATGGGGCAATGGCTATGCTCCGTCGTGTGCATTTACCTTTGATTCGTCGGGGTTGCCTGATTGCGGGTTTATTGGTGTTCATTGAATCAATGAAGGAATTGAATGCGGCTTTGCTATTGCGCCCTTTCAACTTTGAAACCTTAGCAACGTATGTTTATAACTTTGCGTCGGATGAGCAACTGGAATTGGCGGCTTTACCCGCTATTTTATTGGTGTTGGTGGGATTAATTCCATTAATTTTGATAAACCGCTCCTTGGAGAAAAATAAATGAAAACAGCATTATCAATTCAAGCTTTAAGTTGTTGTTACCAAGGTCAAACGATCTTGAATAACTTATCGTTATCGGTTGAAGACGGCGAGATTGTTTGTTTACTGGGAGCGAGTGGCTGTGGCAAAACGACTTTGCTGAAAGCGATTGCAGGTTTGTTGCCGTTATGCCAAGGATCTTTGTCCATTCGTGGGCGAGATATTGTCACAGAACATCTATGCTTACCGCCAGAAAAACGCAATATCGGCATGATTTTTCAAGATTATGCCTTATTTCCTCATTTAACCGTTCGTCAAAATATTGCGTTTGGCTTACGGCATTGGAAGAAAGATCGCATTGAAACCAAATTAAAAGAAATGTTGAGTTTGGTACATTTGAGTGATTTCTCTGATCGTTATCCTCATCAATTATCAGGTGGACAACAACAACGTGTGGCGATTGCTCGGGCGTTAGCCAGCGAGCCTGATTTGGTGCTATTGGATGAGCCATTCTCCAATATAGACACACAAGTGCGCCAAGGGTTGATTCAAGATATTCGTCGTATTTTTAAGGCGCAAGGTGTGACGGCGATTTTCGTGACGCACAGTCGTGAGGAAGCCTTTGCTTTTGCCGATCGTATGGCAGTGATGAATCAAGGTGTCATTGAACAATTTGGTACGGCAACAGAGCTCTATTATCGTCCAAGCAGTCGTTTTGTTGCTGAGTTCTTAGGGGCAGGTTCGTATTTACCCGTTACGAAAAATGACTCTAATGAGTTGTGTTCACTACTGGGTTCTGTTTATGCGGATAAGTCATTATGTGCGGGCAATGATGCGGAAGGCGTATGGTTACTTCGTCCTCAAAATGTCAATATTAGTGCAGATAAAAATGGCATTGGTGTGGTGATTGATCAACAGTTTATGGGCGATTGTTGCCGCTATACAGTACAGGTTGCGGATCATCGTTTAGTGGTGAATTCTGGGTTTGTTTTTGATGTGGGTACTCAAGTAAAGGTGGATATTCAACCTCATGAACCTGTGGTGTTTTCTGTTGCTAGTTAACGGTGATGATAAATCAAAAAGCCAACCGAGTGGTTGGCTTTTTTTATGGCTATCTCTAGCTAATATTAAGTGTATGTTCCAAATATAAACGAGCTTGTTTTTGCATCTGGTCTTGATCTGGATGTTGCTGTGTTTGTAAATAAACGACGTAGCACAAGCCATGAAATAGGCGTGTTAACTCTTTGTTATTAAATGAGCTTTTTAGTCCGTCATTTTCACGGCCTTCTTCAAATACATCGGCAACTAAATCGACACTGGCTTTGTTGTTTTGAATAAATTGTGGCCAGATTTCATCACGTACGGATGTGCTCCATTCAAACCAGACTTTAATCCATTCTTGTTGGGCAATAACATGGTCGATGATGTTATCCATGATGGAATTAAGGCGATCGGATAAGGTAAGATCCTCATCCGTGCAGGATTCAAGTAACAGTTGGTGAAAGTGTTGTGCGACTTGGGTTAAGACCTCTTCAACTAACGCTTCTCTTGTTGGAAAATAATTAAAGACGGTCGCAACAGAAACGTTTGCCATATCTGCGATGTCGGCATGTCCGGCACGTCCGATACCTCGGCGAGCAAACACATGAAGGGCGAAGTCGAGCAGTTGTTGTTTACGTCTTTCAGGGGAGAGACGGGTGCGCGTTTTCCTTGCGATAGTTTCCATAGATGCTTAATCCCTAGCTGTATTTGTTTTACACATTATGCATATGCGTTCTTATCATACTTTACCTAAGGTTATGCTTAGTATCAAATCCGATGTCCAGAATATGTGTCTTATAATTGATACTATTGATAAAATAATGCACAGCCTCTTTGAGGTTACCCTGTGATGTCTCGTTCTTTGGTGATTTCGGCCTTATAAGAGAGAGCATCTGCGTTCATTTGAATGGAGAAGACAATGAAGCATACGATTGATGTGATGATTTCCGAGCAAGACGTTCAAGCTCGGATCAAGGCATTAGGACAAGAAATCACCAAACATTACCAAGATTCTTCTGATTTGGTCATAATCGGGTTATTGCGCGGCTCGTTTGTTTTTATGGCGGATTTGGCTCGTGCGATTGAGATTCCACTTGAGGTGGATTTTATGACGGCGTCCAGCTATGGAAATACAATGGAAAGTAGCCGTGATGTGCGTATTTTAAAAGATTTGGATGATGACATTAAAGGCAAAGATATTTTGTTGGTGGAGGACATTATTGATACGGGCAATACGTTAAATAAAGTCCGTGAAATTCTGGCACTGCGTGAGCCTAATTCAATTGAGATTTGTACCTTACTTGATAAACCTGAACGTCGCGAAGTCAATGTGGATGTTAAATGGGTTGGATTTGAAATCCCAGATGAGTTCGTTGTTGGTGTCGGTATTGATTACGCTCAAAAATATCGTAACTTGCCGTATATTGGTAAAGTTACCTTGTTAGAGTCTTAATAAAAAAGCGACCTAAGGTCGCTTTTTTTATGCTTCCTTAGGAGGTAATAAATTGGCCATCGCAGATAGATGGGCAATTTCTAAGGATTCACGACTATTGGCGGTCACCCCTAAATCACGAAGGACACCATCATTAATACTGTAGACCCAGCCGTGAATTTTGATTTGCTGACCTCGTTCCCAAGCTTGTTGAAGTATGCTTGAGTTGCCTAGGTTGTAGACTTGCGAGGCCACATTTAATTCACACAGTTTGTTGTCCCACTCTTCACGAGGCAGTTGACCAAATTCGCTGCGATGTTTTAGAAATACATCGCGGATGTGCAGTAGCCAGTTATTGATTAAACCCAATTGTGGGTTTTCAATTGCGGCAGATACGCCCCCGCAACCGTAGTGACCACAAATAATAATGTGACGTACTTTTAAGACATCGACAGCGTATTGGACAACCGATAAGCAGTTTAAATCAGTATGAATCACTTGGTTAGCAACATTTCGGTGAACAAATAACTCACCTGAAACCAAACCCGTTAGACGTTCTGCAGGCACACGGCTATCGGAACACCCAATCCATAGGTATTCTGGATGTTGCGATTTTGCTAAATGTGCAAAAAACTCAGGGGTTTGGTCTTTGATGTTTTCTGACCAATTTAAATTATTTTCAAAAAGTTGTTTTATGTCTGACATAACAATACCTTATGCTATTGAATACTCCATTACTCACAATCTTATTGATGATTCAATCAGCTTGTGACTCATTCCTTTTTTAGAATATGTTAATTTATGTATGCAATTGAAATAAAAAATGTAAACAAAATTTATCAAGGTGGCTTTCAAGCCTTGAAATCCTTTAGTTTAACGGTTGAGCAAGGTGACTTTTTTGCACTGCTTGGACCTAATGGTGCGGGTAAATCAACCACCATTGGTATTCTAAGCTCCTTGGTGAATAAAACCTCGGGTAGTGTACGAATTTTTGGCTATGACATGGATACAGAATTAGTCATGGTAAAACGTCAGCTGGGATTAGTACCACAGGAATTCAATTTTAATCAATTCGAAACTGTTGAACAGATCGTTTTAAATCAAGCTGGATTTTATGGTGTTGATAAAAAAACGGCGAAACTTCGAGCTGAAAAATATTTAACCCAATTGGATTTGTGGACGAAGCGTCACGAACGTGCGCGTAATTTATCGGGTGGAATGAAGCGTCGATTAATGATTGCTCGGGCTTTAATGCATGAGCCTAAATTGTTAATTTTGGATGAGCCTACGGCAGGTGTGGATATTGAATTGCGTCGCTCTATGTGGTCTTTCCTTAGAGAGATTAATGAGAAAGGCGTAACCATTATTTTAACAACACATTATCTAGAAGAGGCTGAAATGCTGTGCCGTAATATTGGCATTATTACGGATGGTCAGTTGATTAAAAATACTTCAATGAAATCGTTATTAAATACATTGGAATTAGAAACATTTATTTTTGATGTCAATACATCAGATGATTTCTTGGTATTGGATGGTATGCCATGGCGGCAAATAGATGCTAACACCTTAGAGGTGGATGTTGTGAAAGGTGAAGGTTTAAATCAAGTGTTTGCTCAGTTTGCAGAGCAAGGCATTGAAGTGATGTCAATGCGTAATAAAGCAAATCGTTTGGAAGAGTTATTTGTTGCTCTGGTTGATAAGAATAAAGGAGCACAATGATGTCTCACCCTTATTGGATTGCTTTTTCAAGTTTGATTCGTAAAGAAATTCACCGTTTTACTCGTATTTGGGTACAAACATTAGTACCGCCAGCGATTACGATGACTCTGTATTTTATTATTTTTGGTCGTTTAATCGGGGATCGAATTGGTGAAATGCATGGTTTTACGTATATGCAGTATATTGTTCCCGGTTTGATCATGATGTCAGTGATCACGAATTCTTATTCTAATGTCGCTTCGTCTTTTTTTAGTGCTAAGTTTCAGCGAAATATTGAAGAACTTTTGGTGGCTCCTGTACCAAACACGATTATTATCGCCGGTTATATTGGTGGAGGTATGCTACGAGGGCTCTTAGTTGGCTTGATTGTCAGCATTGTGTCACTGCTTTTTGTCAACGTACAGGTTGCACACTTATGGGCAGTGGTTGCTACGGTATTATTAACGTCGATGGTGTTTTCTTTAGGGGGGTTAATTAATGCCGTTTATGCCCGTTCATTTGATGATATTAGTATTGTTCCTACCTTTATTCTCACGCCTTTGACGTATCTTGGTGGGGTTTTTTATTCGATTTCAATGTTGCCAGAGGTATGGCAATGGGTGTCTAAAATTAATCCGATTGTGTATATGGTCAATGCGTTTCGTTACGGATTTTTAGGCGTGTCTGATGTGGGGATTGGCACTTCATTCTTAGTTATTATTACGTTTATTATTGTACTTTATAGCATTGCTTATCGCTTGATATCACGTGGTGTTGGGTTACGAACATAGTCTTTTGCCATTTGATTTCGCATTAAAAAGCCCTGCTAAAGA
>CAMQZF010000061.1 GCA_947039525.1 uncultured Photobacterium sp.
ACCGCGTTACCGCTGTGCTCCGTGTCAGTGAGGTCGCATTATAGGGAGAGATTTCTTTCTGGCAAGTGTTTATTTCATAAAACAAATCACTTGATCGTTTTTTGCTCAACTTGTTTTTTTTACACGCTGACAACAAAAAATGGATTCAATAAATCCTCACGATGGTAATTCAGCTCGGTATTATCAAGCCAAGTTTTAATGTTAGCCCCAGCACTGGTAGCAACACATTGTCCTGCTGCGGTATCCCACATCATCGTCGGACCAAGACGAGGATAAGATTGCGCTCGTCCTTCTGCGATCAAGCAAAACTTCAAAGAAGAGCCGACGGCTAACCATTTATGCTCACCCAACTCTTCTAGGAATGCTTCCATATAAGCGCTAGGGTGAGAGCGGCTGCCGATTACGGTTGGTATGGTTGCTGGTCTTACTTTAATTTGATCACGGATGCCTTTTGCTTCAACCCAAGCTCGTCGCCCATCGCCTAACCATGTTTTTCCCAATGCTGGCGCATGTACAACCCCAAATACCGGAAGACCATTCTCAATTAAGGCAATATTGACAGTAAAGTCCCCATTTTGCTGAATGAACTCTTTGGTTCCATCCAATGGATCCACCAACCAAAATCGTTGCCAAGTTTGACGCTCTTCCCAAGAAGGCTGCTCAGATTCTTCTGAAAGAATCGGTATGCTTGAATCTAACGCTTGCAATTGCGTAATGATATGACGATTGGCCGCTAAATCTGCCACCGTCACTGGGCTATGATCGGCTTTTTCCGTCACTAATATTTTTTGATGATAATGGCTGAGAATGATATCTCCTGCCTGCTGTGCAATTTCAACCACCTTTTCAAAATCAACACTCATCTTTTATTTTCCCTTCGTCGCAAATCCAATTGTACCGTGCTTGTTTAAAGCACGCATACACGCTTCCACTTTCTCTTCTACGCTTTCTTCATCCGATGGTAAATGGATTTCAGGGGCTAGAGGTGCCTCATAAGGCGAGCTGATCCCGGTAAAGTTTGGAATATCACCGGATCGTGCTTTTTTATAAAGACCTTTTGGATCTCGACGTTCACACTCATCCAAAGAGGTATCCACAAACACTTCCAAAAACTCACCGTCAGGAAACAAAGCTCGTACCGCTTCTCGCTCTGATCGGTGAGGTGAAATAAAAGCGGTTAACACAATCAATCCCGCATCACTCATTAACTTAGCGACTTCACCAATACGGCGAATGTTCTCTTGGCGATCTTTCTCTGAAAACCCTAAGTCTTGGCATAACCCATGGCGAACATTATCACCATCTAATAAATAGGTATGATAACCCTCACTAACCAGTCGGTGCTCTAACGCCCCTGCAATCGTTGATTTGCCAGAACCACTCAAACCAGTAAACCAGAGTACACAAGCTTTTTGCTGTTTTTGCTGACTGCGTTGATGCTTATCAATGGCATGCTGATGCCAAATGATATTTTCATCGGATAAAGCAGATTTAGTCATGATCGCGTCCTGCATAAAATTAAAAAGGGAAGAAAATCGGAATCAAGCTCAATACGACAATGGAATAGACCAAAGATAACGGCAGTCCGATTTTGATGTAATCAGTTAAACGATAATTACCAACTCGATATACTAATAAATTGGTCTGATACCCATAAGGAGAGATAAAACTGGCACTGGCACCAAAGAGGATTGCCATAATAAAGGGCATAGGATCCGAGTGATAACTGAGCGCCAAACTGTAAGCAATAGGAAAGGTTAATGCGGCGGCTGCGTTGTTCGTGATCAACTCAGTTAAAATCAAAGCCAGAAAATAAACCGCAATTAATCCACCGTACATCCCCCAGCCATTAAAAACAGACATAAACCATGATCCCATACGATCAGATAGACCACTGGAAATCATCAATTGCGCTAACGATAGCGCAGCACCGACAATCACAACAATTTCCATAGGAAAACGGCGCTTTAATTCGGATAACGACACAATGCGACTGACAAGCAGTAATAATAGATAAATAGCCAAGCCTTTAATCAGAGGAAAAACCCCCGTTAACGCAAAGACCACAGTAACCAAAAAACCAAGCAAAACAAAAATACTTTTTCCGCTGTCTAAACGCGCGCTGGAGTCCAACCCATTCACTTGGACAAATTCACGATTAAAACTCGCTTTTTGTTGATGAAATCGTTTACCCGGTACGATCACCAAAATATCGCCTGCATGTAATTCGATATTACCTAGCCCACCCGCCAATCTTTCATGACCACGACGAATGGCAACAACAACCGCATCAAACTGTTCTCTAAATTGAGCGGTTTTTAACGTTTGCCCACGAATAGAGGCAGAATGACTGATCACGACCTCTTGTAAATTTTGCCCATTCAAATGATGTTGCCCAAATAAACGCAGCCCTTGAATATCTTGTAATGAGGCAACACTTTCCACATCACCACAAAATAATAAACGGTCGCCTTCTTGTAAGGGCGTATCCGGACAAACAGGAGCAATGGTTTGCCCATTTCGTACCATTTCTGCTAGAAACAAACGACGTAAATTGCGCAATCCATTTTCTTTGACGCTCTTACCAATTAAAGGCGAGTTAGACTCTACTCTTGCTTCCAGAAAATACGGCAATTCATCCTGATGAGTTTCATCATGATCCGGAAGAAAGTGGCTCAATGGAATAAGAATGACCAACCCAGCCATTAATACTGCAAGTCCAATTAACGTTGGCGTAAAGAAATGCAAACTGGGCAATCCAACGTCTTCAACAAAGCTATTAATGATTAAGTTAGTTGAAGTGCCAATGAGCGTTAATGTTCCGCCTAAAATTGCGGTGTAAGAAAGGGGTAATAATAATTTTGAAGGAGCATGATTTGGATTTCGTTTAATCGCACTGATCAACGACACCACAACCGCCGTATTATTGGTAAAGGACGACAAAAAAGCGGTCGACAATCCCAATTTTGCCACGGCTGAGGATTGGCCTCCCTGTGAAATATTTCGCCCAACCCAACTGATCAAGCGAGTTTTTTCTAATGCGGTAGAGACTAAAACCAATAACACTAAGGTTAATAAAGATGGATTGGTAAAGTTTTCCATTAACGCAGGTAACGGCGTCATACCGCTAAGAAAACTGACCAATGCCACCCCTGCGAATAAGAACACAGGCTTAATTCGTGTGAACAACAAGGACAGCACAATAACACTCAAAAATCCTAGTACCGCCCATTGTGTCCAAATCATAAAATTACCCTAACAATTGGCGAATGTCTTTCGCCTCCCAGTGAGGGAAATATTTACGAACTAACGCGTTTAACTCGATTTCAAAGTTTTGCAAATCCGGTTTCGTGACTTCTTGCTCTGACTCCGCCCCACCTTGAATCAAACCTGCGCCAACGGTTACGTTCGTTAAACGGTCAATGACAATAAAGCCCCCCGTATCAGCACACTCTTGATAGGCATCAATCGCAATGGCTTCATTAAAAGACACTCGGCACTGACCAATCCCATTTAATGGCAAACTGTCGGTTGAAAAGGTATCGAGAGAGTTAATATCCACTTGGTGATCAATGCCTGAAATTGAACCTACGGTCTTTTTTCCTGCCAGTTTGATGTCATATTCACGCCCAATCGTTAAAGGAGATTCCCCCATCCAAACGATATCGGCAATGACATCACGACTTAATGGAATGGATTCACCCACAGGCACAAGAACATCGCCTCGGCTAATATCAATTTCATCCGCTAATGTCAGCGTTACCGCTTCCCCCGCTTGTGCTGAGACTAAATCCCCATCAAAAGTCACAATGCGTGCCACTTTCGAGGTTTTTCCTGACGGCAAGGCTTGAATCTCATCGCCGACTTGAATGGTGCCAGCCGCCAAGGTTCCAGAAAAACCACGGAAATCCAAATTAGGACGATTAACGTATTGAACGGGAAAACGAAACCCTTGTTGTTTTTCCTGTGCTTGAAAATCAATATCTTCTAACACCGTCAGTAGAGTATCACCATCATACCAAGGCGTTTGCTCACTCAAACTCACCACGTTATCGCCTTCTAAAGCTGATAATGGCACGAGCTTAATATCAATGTTGCTGTTGAGTTTTTCCGCAAACGCCAAGTATTCATCTCGAATCGATTCAAAACGTGCTTGATCAAACTCGACCAAATCCATCTTATTAATGGCTACGACAAAATGGCGAATCCCTAATAAGCTGGCGATGTAAGAGTGGCGGCGAGTTTGATCCAAGACGCCTTTACGCGCATCAATCAAAATAACCGCAACATCACAGGTTGATGCCCCCGTCGCCATGTTTCGAGTGTACTGCTCGTGACCCGGCGTATCCGCAATGATAAATTTGCGTTTTTTGGTTGAGAAGTAACGGTAAGCAACGTCAATGGTAATGCCTTGCTCGCGCTCAGCTTGCAAACCGTCCACCAGCAAAGCGAGATCCGGTTTATCGCCTGTTGTCCCCACTTTCTGACTGTCTTTATTGATCGCCGCTAATTGATCTTCATAGATCTGATGTGAGTCATGCAGTAAACGACCGATTAAAGTGCTTTTTCCATCATCGACGGAGCCACAAGTTAAGAAGCGCAATAAGGTTTTGTGTTGATGCTGATCCAAGTAGCTTTCAATGCCGAGTTCTGCCACTTGCTGTTCAATAACGCTGTTCATGATTCACTCCTTAGAAATACCCTTGGCGTTTTTTCAATTCCATTGATCCTGACTGATCATGATCAATCGCTCGCCCTTGCCGCTCACTGGAGGTTGCCACCAACATTTCTTCAATAATGCCAGGCAAGGTATCCGCTTCGGACTCAATAGCCCCCGTTAAGGGGTAGCAGCCTAAGGTTCTAAAACGCACACTCTTTTGTTCTATGATTTCATCTGGGCGCAACTCCATACGCTCATCATCAACCATGATCAACATACCATCACGTTCAACAACAGGACGAACCGCCGATAGATACAAAGGAACGATCTCAATACCTTCTAGATAGATGTATTGCCAAATGTCCAATTCAGTCCAATTGGATAACGGGAAAACACGAATGCTTTCGCCTTTATTGATCTGACCGTTGTAAGTGTGCCATAGCTCTGGACGCTGATTTTTCGGATCCCATGTGTGGTTCTTATCGCGAAAGGAATATACTCTCTCTTTCGCACGAGACTTCTCTTCATCACGACGTGCCCCACCAAAAGCCGCATCAAAACCGTATTGATTCAACGCTTGCTTTAACCCTTGAGTTTTCATGATATCGGTGTGCTTTGATGACCCATGTTCAAATGGACTAATGCCCATGGCCAACCCCTCAGGATTTTTATGAACCAACAGATCAAAGCCATACTTTTCTGCCGTTTTATCGCGAAACTCAATCATTTCTTTGAATTTCCAATTCGTGTCAACATGCAACAACGGAAATGGAATTTTTCCTGGATAAAACGCCTTACGAGCGAGATGCAACATCACCGAGGAATCTTTACCAATGGAATACATCATCACCGGGTTATCAAATTCGGCGGCGACTTCACGAATGATGTGGATACTTTCCGCTTCCAGTTGTTTCAGATGGGTCAAACGTTTTGCGTCCATCACTTTCTCCATGTTTAGGCCAAACTCACTACTGCATTATCCGCAGCCTGAGTTTCACGCTCTCCAAACCAATGTAATTTTTCAGACAATGACACCACTTCTCCTACCACAATGAGAGAGGGCGATGCCGCTTCTTTTGCGAGTTCAGCCAAATCCGTTAGCTGACCTTTCAATACTTTTTGACACGATTGTGTGCCACGTTCGATGATAGCAATGGGCGTATCACTCGCACGCCCATGCGCTAATAATTGGGATTGAATGTATTCTGACTTTAATAACCCCATGTAGATCACGAGGGTTTGTTTACCCCGTGCAAGGGTTGACCAATCTAAGGCTTCGGTTCCCGGTTTTGTGTGTCCAGTAATGAACATGGCTGTTTGGGCATAATCCCGATGGGTTAACGGAATGCCTGCATACGCGGTTGCACCTGCTGCTGCCGTAATTCCGGGAACAACTTGAAACGGAATGTGAGCATCGGCTAACACTTCCAACTCTTCTGCACCGCGACCAAAAATAAATGGATCCCCGCCTTTTAAGCGCACAACGCGTTTGCCTTCTTTGGCGTATTGCACGATTAAACGATTGGTTTCTTCTTGTGGGACGCTGTGATATCCCGCTCGCTTACCGACACAGACCAACTCAGCATCACGGCGGACCAATTCCATAATTTCATCAGATACAAGATAATCGTAGAGAACCACATCGGCTTGCTGCATCAATTGCAAGGCTCGCAAAGTCAGCAAACCCGGATCACCGGGTCCTGAACCAATCAAGGCGACTTCACCTTGCGTCAATCCGGTTTTAGCCAACCGCGTTAATTCTGTTTTTGCCGCTTCAGGCTGTCCGGTTGCAATCAATTCAGCAAATCGCCCTGAAAAGGCTTTTTCCCAAAAATGACGACGTGCCGATAACGTGGTGACCGTTTGCTTTAATTGCTGACGAAACTGCCCAGCAATACTCGCCATGGAACCTAAATGCTGTGGTAATAACCCTTCTAACTTTTCACGAATCAAACGCGCCAAGACAGGCGATTGACCGGACGAAGAAATGGCAACAATCAAGGGTGAGCGATCAACAATCGACGGCACAATAAAACTGCACCGTTGGGTATCATCAACCACATTCACGAAGAGTTGACGCTGACTGGCCAGTTCATACACTAACGCATTGACGTCGTTATCATCCGTGGCAGCAATAACTAAAAAAACACCGTCTAAATCAGATTCAGAAAAGTCACCACACACATGATCAATGTTGCCACGCTCAATCAATTCACCGAATTCTGCTGACAATGAAGGCGCAACGACACGAACATGTGCCCCGGCTTTGTGCAACATACGACTTTTACGCCAGGCCACCTCTCCCCCACCAACGACCAAACAGCATCGTCCTTTGACTTTGGCAAACATTGGTAAGTAATCCATTTTCGCACCTCATTGATCGTTAATAGACCCACTATAGAGTCGGTTTAATATTACTGGAAATTCTAAAATTTCATTTTTTATACCAAAAAGTTTTACAACCCGAGGTCACTGGTTTCATCATCACTAATATTCTTTCTATCAAGGTAACCACAGAAGAAAACAATGAGATTAACCCCACACAATTAAGGGTAAAAAATCATTATTTGTAGAGGTTTTGATACATTGGCCGCGAAATTTCTCGTGTGTGATTTGGAGATCCCATGATGTTATCCATGAAACCCCTATCGTTATCTATTGCCGGTGCGTTACTGGCGGTATCCGGTTCCGCCTCAGCCGCAACCATTGAATTACGCGTCTTAGAAACCACGGATATTCATACCAATGTCATGGACTATGACTACTACAAGGACAAAGCCAGTCAGAATATTGGCTTAGTGCGTACTGCAGCTTTGGTAAAGCAAGCTCGAATGGAGGTATCTAACAGTGTCTTAGTCGATAATGGCGATTTATTACAAGGCAGCCCAATGGGTGACTATCAAGCGGCCATTGGTTTGAAAAAAGGGGACGTTCATCCCGTATACAAAATCATGAATCAAATGAATTACGATGCCGCCAATATTGGTAATCATGAATTTAACTATGGCTTGGATTTTTTATTTGAATCTCTGAATGACGCCAATTTTCCCTACGTCAGTGCCAATGTGATTGATAAAAAAACGGGCAAACCCTTATTTCAACCTTATGTACTCAAGGATCATCAATTCACCGATACCGATGGTGTAAAACACACCATTAAAGTCGGCTACATTGGCTTTGTTCCCCCACAGATTTTAATTTGGGATAAAGCCAATTTGGACGGCAAAGTCGATGCTATGGACATCAAGAAATCGGCTGAAAAATGGGTGCCAAAAATGAAAGCGGAAGGAGCGGATGTGATCATTGCGATCCCACACTCGGGCGTTTCTTCTGAGCCTTATAAAGCCATGGCTGAGAACTCGGTCTATTACTTAACACAAGTGAAAGGCATTGATGCCATTGCGTTTGGTCACTCTCATGCCATTTTCCCGAGTCCGGGATTTGCCAAACTGCCCGGAGCTGATATTGAAAAAGGGACAATTAATGGCATACCATCAGTCATGCCCGGACGCTGGGGTGATCATGTGGGTGTGATTGACTTAGTGCTTAAGAAGAATGGTACTGAATGGGATGTCATTAGTGGTACGACGGAAGCTCGTCCAATCATGAAAGATGGTCAGCCAACCGTCATCGTGGATCCTAAATTGGTAAACACCATCGCAGATGATCACAAACACACTCGTGATTTTGTGAATCAACCTATCGGTCAAGCCGACGATGTCATGTACAGCTACTTAGCACTTGTACAAGATGATCCAACCGTACAAATCGTCAATATGGCGCAAAAAGATTACGTTGAGCGTTTCATTCAAGGTGATCCGGATTTAGCCAATATTCCGGTACTCTCCGCTGCGGCGCCTTTCAAAGCGGGCGGGCGTGGAAACGATCCAAGCAATTTTACTGAAGTAGAATCAGGACAACTGACTTTCCGTAACGCGGCAGACCTTTACCTTTACCCAAACACTTTGGTCGCATTGAAAGTCAAAGGCAAACACGTTAAAGAATGGTTAGAATGTACGGCTGCGCAATTTAATCAGATTGATACCAATACAGTACAACCTCAACCTTTGCTTAATTGGGACGGTTTTAGAACTTATAATTTTGACATTATTGATGGTGTGAATTACGCGATTGATGTCTCAGAACCAGCTCGTTATGACGGCGAGTGCCGCCTGATTAACGAAAACAGTGAGCGAATTCAAGATCTCACGTTTAATGGTAAGCCGATTGATCCAGAGCAAGATTTTTTAGTCGCCACCAATAACTACCGTGCTTACACGGGGACATTTTCAGGGACAGGAGAGCCTTTTGTCGCCTTCTCAGCACCGGATGAGAACCGCACCATTTTAGCCGATTATATTCGCCGTATGAGTAAAGCAAATGGCAAGGTAACGCCTACCGCAGATAATAACTGGCAGTTTGCGCCACTAAAAAGCACGAAACCGTTAACGATCACCTTTGAAACGTCGCCAAGTCAAAAAGCCGAAACCTTTATTCAAGAAAAACAAATCTACCCGATGCAAAAAGTCGGGCAAGATAAGACTGGATTTGCGATTTATCAAATCGATTTACAGCGTCAATCATAAAATAAAAAAGACCGCCAAGGCGGTCTTTCTTTTAAAAGGAAACACTGATGAAGTGGCTTTGTTTACCGTTTCAACAACTGAATGTCGATCAGTTGTATGAACTGTTAAAACTGCGATCCGACGTCTTTGTCGTGGAGCAAAATTGTGCCTATCCTGATTTAGACAATCATGATCGAAACCCTGAAACTCGTCATTTACTGGGCTATAAAGACCATCAATTGATTGCTTATCTTCGCATTTTACCAGCAGGAACCACTTATCAACATGTGGCGCTTGGACGAATTTTGATTGCTCAATCACATCGAAAACAAGGATTAGCTCATCGCTTAATGACCGAAGGCTTGGTTCACACTCAACGCACCTTTCGAGATACTCACATTGAAATTGGCGCACAATTGCATCTGCAAGCCTTTTATCAAGAATACCAATTTGTGCCTTGCTCCAAACCTTATGTGGAAGATGGTATTCCACACATCGATATGCGCCGCGCCTTTACGCCATTATCACCCAGTTAATGCCTTTATTTCTTAGTTCACAGCCAGCGTTTTTTGGAAAGTGCCACGAATTTTCTGGAAAATCGCTGGGCCATTGTTGGTTTCAAACGCAATCTGCTGCAATTTGCCATCTTTCAATTTATAGCGAATCCATTGACCCGGTAAAATAGACGTTAATGGATTGGTTTTTCCTTGCACCGCCACAATTTCTTGAAGATCTTGGGCGCTGAATGATTTCGATTTAAACACCGCAGACATCACGGTATTTGCCGGCATTTGAAAACGATACCAACGATCCGTTACTGGCGACTGCCATACATCCGGTTGATTTGCCCCTTCCGGTGTTCCCGCATCTCTCTGCTCTTGTTTTTGCAACTGTGTTTGTATCACGGGCAAGTTCAAACTGACGCTATGACGACTCATTTGCGTCGTCAGCGCATCATCAACACTTTTACCCGTAGGAAGACAAATCACCACTAAAGTAACGGGCACCAAAACCATCAAAGTATAGCGATGAAACGCTGGGAACTTTCCCCAACGCTCCGGAATTGGTCGCAATTTATCTTTAATAGACGTTGCTTTGGCTTTCTGTACCCATACACTCAACTTTGACGCCGACTTCTTTTCTACTGACTGTTTTGGAACTCGGCGTGTTGCCTGACCCATATCCCACTCCCATGCTGCTTACATCAAGCAATAAAATGACCGCTTATCGCAAAAGTTTACCCAAAGGGGTTTAACCTGCTATCCTGCACTCTTTCTGTGTTTAATACAAAAGGACGATGCATGTTTGACATCAAATTAGATTCAATGGAAACCAAAGCAAGTTACGGTATTGGCTTACAAATGGGTCAACAACTTGCACAAAGCGGTCTTGAAGGCTTGAATGTTGCCGCGATTGCGAAAGGAATTGCAACCTCATTAACACAAGACGCACCAGAAATTTCTGTTGATGAAATCAATGAAGCATTGGGCGCTTTGTACCAACATGCCGATGAAGCTCGTCAAGGCGAAGCAAAAATCGCTTCTGCAGAAGGCGAAGCTTTCTTAGCTGACAATGCGTTACGTCCAGAAGTAACAGTAACGGATTCAGGTCTTCAGTACGAAATTCTAACCGAAGGTACGGGTGAAATCCCAACGGCAGACAAAAGCGTTCGCGTTCACTACCACGGTACATTAACTGACGGCACTGTATTTGATAGCTCTGTTACTCGCGGTCAACCTGCTGAGTTCCCAGTAACTGGCGTTATCGCTGGTTGGGTTGAAGCTCTACAATTGATGCCTGTTGGCTCTAAGTGGAAGCTGTCTATCCCTCAAGATTTAGCATATGGTGAGCGTGGCGCAGGTGCAGCAATTCCTCCATACGCAGCATTAGAATTTGAAGTTGAATTACTAGAAATTCTATAATCTTTCACCAATCGCGTAGTGAATCTTCAAACGGCACATTTTGTGCCGTTTTTTCAACCAAAGAACAATCAAAATAATCAAAAAGGTGACATCGTTCCCCTATGGTTTTCACTACGCTACTTTTAGACAACAAGGAGCGCTCTATGAAATTCCCATTACGTCGTACTTTATGTGTGTGTGCAGTAACCGCAGCATTAATGGCTAGCCAAGCAAGCTATGCTTTCAGTTTATCTGGCTTTATTGACAGTCTAACAGGTAACGATCAAGCACAAAAAACCTCAGAAACCATTGCTCAAAATCCATTAGCCAGCGCAGTAAGTAAAGATTTAAATATCACCCCAACGCAAGCGGCCGGTGGTATCGGTGCATTATTAGCATCAGCGTCATCACAATTAAGCGGTGCTGATGCCAAACAATTGGGTCAAATCGTACCGGGTATGGATGCGCTAAAAAAAGCCATTCCAGAACAATTAAGTGCATTGATTACACCTCAAACATTGGATCCAATTTTTACCGCTTTAGGCTTAAATCCAAAAATGATTGAGCAATTTGTTCCAACTATTTTAGGCTTTGTTGGTCAACACGGCGGTAACGCTTCTTTAGTTCAATCTCTAGAAAAAGCGTGGGAGCCTGTTGCTCCACAAGCTGTTGAAAATGCAGATGCGAGCAGCACCTTAGATTCGGCAAAAGCAACACTTACTAATGCTGAAGATACCGCAAAAGCATCATTAACTAACGCCGAGACAAGCACAAAATCAGCGTTAACTGACGCAGAAACAAGCACAAAATCAGCGTTAACAGATGCAAATGATCAAGCAAAATCGTTGTTAACCAGCACGGAAGATTCAACCAAAGAAGCGGCAACCAATGCCCAAGACTCAGCGAAAGAAGCTGCAACGAATCTAAAAGATTCAGCAAAAGAAGCAGCAACAAACTTAAAAGATGCGGCAAATAATGCCTTAAATAATTTAAGTGACTCTTTGGACTCTGCGACAAAAAATTTAAAAGACAGTGCGGATAACGCAACAAAGAATTAATGTATTAGCACTAAAAAAAGGGCACTTTCGTGCCCTTTTTTATTGTGCATTTTATCAAATACCAGAGCCATCTTGCTCGTGATCGTCTTCATGTAGACCACATTCTCTTTTCAAACCGAAGAAACGAGTCTGAGCCGCTGTCATACCCGGAGACCATTTCTGACTGGTGTGATAATCACCAACAGAACGATACCCTTCCTCTTTCAAGGGATGATAAGGCAATTGATGCTGGGATAAGTATTGATCCACTTGCTCATCCGTCCAATCCACGAGAGGCAAAAATTTGAAAATGCCATTTTGAATTGCCAGAATCGGTAAGTGAGCACGAGTCTCCGATTGAGCGCGACGTAATCCTGAAAACCAAACCGAAATATTCAGTTCATCCAACGCACGCCGCATCGGTTCAACTTTATTCAAGCGATTGTATTGCTTTAAGCCATCAATCCCTTGCTCCCACAATTTCCCATATTGCGCTTCTTGCCACGCCGTACTTTTCAGTGCTCGATAAACATGAAGATTCAGTGCTAACCGCTCCGTTAACTGATCGATAAATCGATAAGTTTCCGGAAAAAGGTATCCCGTATCGGTGACAATCGTCGGAATGTTTGGCGCACGATCGGAGACCAAATGCAGCATCACTGCTGATTGAATGCCAAAACTGGACGCTAACGAAAACTCTCCCTCAATATTATCCAATGCCCACTGCACACGCTCTGAAGCGCTCAAT
>CAMQZF010000062.1 GCA_947039525.1 uncultured Photobacterium sp.
GAGAGTGAGTTTGGAACGCACGCTCAACGCCTTCACCGTTCGAAATTTTACGAACTGTGAATGCTGAATGTAGACCACGGTTACGAATAGCGATTACAACGCCTTCGAATGCCTGTAGACGCTCACGGTCGCCTTCTTTTACCTTAACCTGAACAACAACAGTGTCACCTGGTGCAAATTTAGGTAGGCCTTGCTTCATTTGCTCATCTTCAAGAGCTTTGATGATGTTACTCATTGGTGTATACCCTAGAATAAACTGATATTAAATTAATTAATTACTTGCTTTATGTTCGCGGATAAATTCCGCAAGCAAGAATTCCTGATCGTCAGTCAGAGCTAGGTTTTCCAGGAGCTCTGGTCTTCGTAGCCAAGTACGACCCAGCGATTGTTTCAATCGCCAGCGACTAATGTCCTTATGATTTCCAGATGTCAGTACCTCAGGTACTGAACATCCATCTAATACTTCAGGACGCGTATAATGAGGACAATCCAACAAACCATTTGCAAAAGAATCTTCTTCTGCAGACGCAAAGTCTCCGAGGACGCCCGGAACAAACCGAACAACCGCATCCACTAACGTCATGGCAGGCAATTCACCCCCAGTCAGCACAAAATCCCCAATGGACCATTCTTCATCCACTTCTTGTTGGATAATGCGCTCATCAACCCCTTCATAACGCCCACAAATCAAAATCAAATTTTCATTTGTAGAGAGCTCTTCAACGCCAGCTTGATCCAGCTTACGACCTTGAGGAGAGAGGTAAATGACTTTAGCCGACCCTTTTGCAGACGCTTTAGCAGCATGAATGGCATCGCGCAAAGGCTGCACCATCATTAACATACCCGGTCCGCCACCAAATGGTCGATCATCAACCGTTCGGTGCTTGTCTTGCGTAAAATCACGAGGATTCCACGTTTCAACAGATAAAAGGCCTTTTTTAACCGCTTGACCCGTTACCCCAAAATGAGTAATTGCCTCGAACATGTTCGGAAAAAGGCTAATAATACCAACCCACATATGTTCGCTCACTTACTCAGGGTTAAAACTCAGGATCCCAGTCAACTTCGATCCGTTGAGCAGCGCGATCAATCAACTTGATGACCTGCTCATCGAGGAACGGAATTAAACGTTCCTTTTGTCCAAAAGCATCTTTTAGGTTTGCTTTCACAACCAACACATCGTTTGAACCCGTCTCTAGAATGTCTGTTACTTTACCTAGGTCGTAACCTTCAGTTGTAACAACAGACATACCAAACAGTTCACGCCAGTAGAATTCTTCATCTGACAACGCTGGTAATTGATCAGCAGGAACAGCAACTTCAGCGTTAGTGTACATTTGAGCTTCTTCACGAAGATCACAACAATCTAACTTAGCCACTAACCCTTGCCCATGTTTTTTCCAAGTTTCCACTTGGATGGGCTGCCACTCACCTTTCACTTTAATCAGCCAAGGTGTGTAAGCAAAAATACTTTCAGCCTGTTCGGTGAAGGAAAAAACCTTGAGCCAACCCTTGATACCGTAGGTGGCACCCAGTTTACCGACAACAACTAAGTCTTGGTCTTGTGAACTCATAGTTTATCCGCTATCAACCTAAAATTAAGCCGCTTTAGCAGCGTCTTTGATTAACTTAGCTGCACGATCAGAAACCGTTGCACCCAAACCAACCCAATGATTAACACGGTCAAGGTCTAGACGTAGACGCTCTTCTTGACCCTTAGCTAGTGGGTTGAAGAAACCGATTTTTTCGATGTTACGACCGTCGCGTGCACAACGTGAGTCAGCAACAACGATTTGATAAAATGGACGCTTCTTAGCGCCGTGACGTGCCAAACGAATGGTTACCATATCGTCCTCTTTGCATTACTGTAAATAAAATTAGCCTCGTAATAATTACGAGGCTCGTGCCAAAAATAAAGCCTCGGAATTTTACCCTTTAGACTGATGAATGCAACCGATTTAGCTACTTTTTCACCAATGAAAGTAAAAGAAACCAAAACAATCAAACAAAATCAACCAATTAACGGCCTGGGAACATTCCATTTCCACCCATCATGCCTTTCATATTGCGTAACATGTTTTTCATGCCGCCTTTTTGCATTTTTTTCATCATTTTTTGCATTTGTGTAAATTGCTTGAGCAATTTGTTTACATCTTGTACTTGTGTACCAGAGCCTAATGCAATACGTTTTTTACGGGAACCTTTGATCAATTCAGGACGAGCACGCTCACCGGGCGTCATCGAACGAATCATGGCTTCCATTTGATTAAACATCTTGTCATCGACTTGATCTTTCACATTATCAGGCAGTTGAGACATGCCAGGTAATTTATCCAACATCCCCATCATGCCGCCCATGCTCTTCATTTGCTGCAATTGACCAAGGAAATCTTCTAAGTCGAAGCCTTTTTTCTCTTTAAATTTCTTCGCAAGCTCTTCCGCTTTGGCTTTATCGACATTGCGCTCAAGATCTTCGATCAAAGAAAGCACATCACCCATGCCTAAAATACGAGAAGCAATACGATCAGGATGGAAAGCTTCTAAAGCATCGGTTTTTTCACCCATACCTAAGAATTTGATTGGCTTACCTGTAATATGACGAACCGATAACGCTGCACCACCACGCGCATCACCATCGACTTTCGTTAAGATCACACCTGTTAATGGTAGTGCATCATTGAACGCTTTTGCTGTATTTGCTGCATCCTGACCCGTCATGGCATCGACCACAAACAAAGTTTCCACAGGATTCGCGATCTGATGAACCGCTTTAATCTCGTCCATCATTTCTTCGTCAACGTGTAAACGACCGGCTGTATCGATGATCACGACGTCATAAAATTTAAGACGACCTTCTTCTACGGCATTGCGGGCAATATCAACGGGCTTTTGTTCTGGGTTTGATGGAAAGAAATCCACACCAACGTCATTCGCCAAGGTTTCTAATTGTTTGATCGCCGCCGGACGATAAACGTCAGCAGACACAACTAAGACTTTTTTATTCTCACGCTCTTTAAGCATTTTACTCAGTTTGCCGACACTGGTCGTTTTACCCGCACCTTGCAAACCAGCCATTAAAATGACCGCTGGAGGCTGACAAGACAAATCCAAACTTTCGTTGGAATCTCCCATGACCGCTTCCAGTTCTGCCTGAACAATTTTGATGAACTCTTGTCCTGGCGTTAAACTTTTGGATACTTCCGTACCCACTGAACGCTCTTTAACACGCTTAACGAAATCACGCACAACAGGCAAAGCAACATCGGCTTCGAGTAATGCCATGCGAACTTCGCGTAACGTGTCTTTAATATTGTCGTCAGTTAATCGACCGCGACCACTGATGTTTTTGAGCGTGAGCGATAAACGCTCTGTTAGATTTTCGAACATGTGCTATTCGCTCGCTGTGCTATTCATTAAAAAAGAAGATAATGTGAGTATACCGCATACCTAACCGCACTTTCATTCAGAACCCATCAAAGCCCACACTTTATCGAGAGAAATGCTCGTACTCAATTGGCGACGATTGTACCAAACAGGTATAATTAACTATTCTTAGGATTAAAATAACTGCCAGTAAAATATGGATATATTGATTGCGTTACTTGCTGTGGCTTTTTATTGTATTGCATTAGTTGGGGTCGTTCCTGGTCTTGCCAATAACCAAGGGATCCGTATTCCGCGTGTCTTTTTTACCGCATTGATCGCAATCTTATTGCATGCGTATCTGCTTATCGATTTAATTATTCATCCACACGGACAAAATTTAAGTATTTTTAATGTTGCCTCTTTGATCAGTTGGATCATTGCAATATTAACGACCCTTGCCATACTAAAAATTCGAGTGTGGTTTCTGTTACCCACCGTATACAGTTTTTCCATTTTATGTTTGCTAGCCGCCAGCTTTTTACCCGGTTCGTTTATTACTCATTTAGAAAATCAACCACAAGCACTCATTCATATTTCTTTGGCGTTATTCTCATATTCAACGTTAATGATTGCGACTTTATACACGCTGCAAGTGACCTGGTTACATCGACGACTGAAAATTAAGAAACAATGGACGCCCAATCCGAATATTCCACCGTTAATGGCCATTGAACGCCAATTATTTAATATCATTGCTATTGGTAATACTTTACTCACCATCACCTTGATCAGCGGGCTTTTTTCCATTCACGATCTATTTGAGCAAGGTAAATTACATAAAGCGGTCTTATCATTTTTGGCTTGGATCGTTTATTCTGTCCTGCTGTGGGGACATTATCGCCAAGGTTGGCGTGGAAAAAGGGTCATGTGGTTCAGTCTCACAGGGGCTACATTATTAACTTTGGCTTATTTTGGCAGCCGTTTAGTTAAAGAGTTCATCATTGGCGGATAATCATGTTCGCTACAGACTTTATACATTAGAGGAACCCGTTTCTTGGAAAACATTTCCATTGGAGTGCTATTCTCCCTGCTCGTGATCATGATTTTTGTTTCAGCCTACTTTTCAAGTTCTGAAACAGGAATGATGTCATTAAACCGTTATAAATTAAGACACTTGGCTAACCAAGGACATAAAGGCGCACAACGCGTTGAAAAATTATTGGCACGTCCAGATCGCTTAATTGGTTTGATTTTGATCGGCAACAACCTCGTCAATATTTTGGCATCTGCCATTGCAACGATCATTGGTATGCGTTTATACGGTGATGCGGGAGTTGCTATTGCCACTGCAATATTGACCGTCGTCATTTTAGTTTTTGCCGAGGTCACACCAAAGACATTAGCCACCCATTACCCAGAAAAAGTCTCTTTCGCCAGCAGCATTGTGCTGAATGTACTGATGAAAGTTCTTTATCCTATTGTTTGGTTAATGAATGGCATTGCTCGCTGTTTTCTCTTTTTATTCGGAATTCGCTCGACACCAACAAATGACTCATCACTAAACTCTGATGAATTACGCACCATAGTGAATGAAGCTGGCGGTATGATTCCCGCACGCCACCAAGATATGCTGTTATCCATTCTCGACTTAGAAATCGTGACTGTGGAAGATGTGATGATTCCTCGCCACGATATCGCGGGCATTAATATCAATGATGATTGGAAAGCCATTGTGCGCCAATTAAGTCATTCACCACATGGACGTATTGTCTTATATCGCGACAATATTGATGAAGTCGTAGGCATGCTGCATGTGCGCGAAGCCTATCGAATGATGTTGGATAAAAATGATTTTTGTAAAGAAAATCTATTGCGTGCGGCTGACGAAGTCTATTTCATTCCAGCAAATACCCCATTAAATACACAATTAATTAAATTCCAACGCAACAAGGAACGCATTGGCTTAATTGTGAATGAATATGGTGATATTCAAGGTTTAATCACGCTGGAAGACATTCTAGAAGAAATTGTTGGTGAATTTACCACTTCGATTGCTCCGACCTTAGCCGATGAAATCACACCACAAAGTGATGGCAGCTTAATCATTGAAGGTACTGCAAACATTCGAGATTTGAATAAAAACCTCAAATGGACACTACCAACGACAGGTCCAAAAACTTTAAATGGATTAATTTTAGAACATTTAGAATACATCCCTGAAAGTAATCTGAGCTTAGAAATTTCAGGACATCGGATGGAGATTGTTGAAATCTCGGATAATATGATCAAGCAGATAAAAGTCTTGCCTGAACTGCCATTATCATCGTAATAAAAAAAGCCAGCATTACGCTGGCTTTTCTCTTTATCACTTAGACAGCTCTTATGATTTAGACACATCCAACTGCTGCAATAATACATCCGGTAACGCAAGATCATCATTGTGATTCACAATCACACCACTCGAAATAATCGTGCGGGCAATCTCTTTGGCTTCATCCAAAGAATGCATATCATAAGTACCGCATTGATACTCATTCAATTCCGGAATATCAGCCTGAGAATCAACATTCAACACATCTTTCATCGCCTCTAACCAACAGTGGCCAACGTGTGTTTCACTCGGTGCACCAATAACACTCATGTAAAAACCCGTACGACACCCCATTGGCGATAGATCAATGATCTCTACCCCATCACCATTCAAATGCGCCCTCATAAACCCAGCAAACAAATGCTCTAAGGTATGAATACCTCGTTCACTGAGCAGCGTATGATTCGGGCGACAAAAGCGCAAATCAAACACAGTGATTGTATCTGAGTTCGGCGTTGTCATGGTTTTCGCAATGCGTACCGCAGGGGCTGACATTCGCGTATGATCCACAGTGAAACTGTCCAATAACGGCATAAATCCCTTCTCCTTTGCCTGTTTCATTCCTAAGTGTAATACAGTCAGTGAACTAAAATGGCCACCAACTTTTCTTCGCATCCAATTCTTGTCGACACTGATTTAACTGCCATGTATACGTTTGAGCTTGTTGTTGCACTCGACGAGCCACTCGCAACAAGCCCAGCTTATTACGGTATGAACCTCGACGATAACCACCCCAACCTTCGTGATACGCCAAATATTGATCGTAAGCATCCCACTTTGAAATGCCTAATTGACGTTGTGTCGCACTCGTATACCAACCAATAAACATCAAAGCGTCGCCAAAATCATCACGTGAGCCACCGTTGCCTGTAGAGGCTAGATAATCAGACCAAGTTCCATTGACCGCTTGTGCATAACCGTAAGCAGACGTCACCCGTCCCCAAGGAATAAATCCTAGCGCATAATGTTTTGGAGGGCGAGCTGATTCACGAAAACTGCTTTCTTGCTTAATAATAGCCATCGCCACTGGAATTGGTGTTCCCCATTCATTTTTCATGGCTTTTGCATCTTGATACCAATCTGGATATTGGCGGAATATTTGACAAATATTGCCTTGATTAGAAGGTGGTGTAACAGCGCAGCCAGATAACAACAAAGGCAATGCAACCAATAACCACTTACCAAGCGTGTGACGAGAAAGGGGGAATACTGACATGATGATGAGGTCCACTTATCGAATCAACGTCAAAGATAAGACCAGTATGAAATGGAATACGAGCGATTTATCTCTGCATAATAGATGAAAGGCAGCCAAAAAGACTGCCTTAAAGTGGAATTATTCTGCTTGAGAAAAGTAGGATTGTAAATATTCGTCAAATGAAATCTGATCAGAAGCTTCAATTGCCAATTGCTTCATGACGGAGTTATCCACTTCTTGTAAAAACAATTGTTGATCATAACATTGATAACCTTGTGCTTTTAGAAGATCCGCGTGTTCTCTCGCCAGCTTCTCGCCCACTTTTGCAATTCCACCCTCAGCTTTCATTTTGCTTAATAACTGCTCAGATAGTGTCAAAGTCGGATCTTCAATCCAAGACATCAGAGTAACGCAAGTCTGGCGGTAATCATTACCACCAAAAGCATGATCCATGACTTCAGCAACTGCAAAGAGATCCTTAAAGAGACTGGAACCCCATTCTTGTACGGTCAATTGTTTGCCACTGCAACCCATAGTTAAAAGCACATTAGGATCGCGGCCATTCATGACAACGATTTCCCAATTCTTACGCCAACAGAGTAATTCACTGTCCGTCATTGGCGCAGAATCTGACAATGCAGACCAAACAAGGAACATATCTAAGAAGCGAACTTGTAGAGCATCAATCCCCACAGGGCTGAATGGATTTACATCCAATGAACGTACTTCAATGTACTCCACACCGCCACGAGCCAGAGCTTCAGACGGTTTTTCCCCCGATGTTGCAACTCTCTTAGCGCGAATAGGAGCATACAATTCATTTTCAATCTGTAAGACGTTCGCATTTAACTGGCGATATTCACCATCCACCTTTATACCGATTTTTGCAAATTCAGCAGAAGGCGTTTGCATGGCTTGCTCTAAACCCGATAAGTACTGAGGCAAACTATTAAAACCAATACGGAACGAATTTTGTTCATGATTGGTATAACCCAAATCACTCAGACGCAAGGCCGTTGCCGTTGGTAAATAATACGTATCGTGATCAATGTTTTTAAAGTTTAATTTAACCGATTGCTCATCCACAAAAGAACGGCATAAAGCAGGAGAAGCACCAAATAAATACGGAATTAACCAGCCTAAGCGGTAATAATTTCGAATCAAACCAAAGTACGCATCCGATACCGACTCTTGACGCGCTTCTGGCGTTTGTTCATCAAACAATTGATCCCAAAATTCTGTTGGAAACGAAAAGTTAAAGTGAACACCAGAAATGACTTGCATCAAACTGCCATAACGACGTTTTAAGCCTTGGCGATATAAATTCTTCATTCGCCCTGCATTGGAACTGCCGTATTGTGCCAGTGCAATTTTGTCTTCATTTTCTACACGACATGGCATCGACATCGGCCACAAATGCTCATCACCCAATTGGGTATAAGTAAACTTATGGATGTCACTTAACTGACCTAATAGTTCATCAACACTGTGGGAAACAGGCGTAATGAATTCCAACAAAGATTCAGCAAAATCCGTTGTGATCCACTTATTGGTAAAGGCAGAGCCTAAACCAGAAGGATGAGGCTGCTCTGAAATCTTTCCTTGCGGTGTAATGCGTAGAGACTCTCGTTCCAAACCACGCCCAATACGCTTAAAGGCTTCGGGGTTTTGAGCCACCCGTTGTAACCGTTGTGAAAAAGTCATCCAGCCATCTCATGTACAAAAAATAAAATAAAGAGCTAGATTAATCTCTCTTAAAGACGATTACCATGATTATTCCTGTGAAACTGTTTTTCCAAAATGCAAAAAATCTGTAGCACAAAAATAACGCAAGAGAACAAAATCAGCAGCATCGGTGCTGCTGATCTCGATAAATTAACGCGTTAATTGCAAGCTTTCAACAGGAAAAGGTAAGCTTTCTAACTTCGGTTTCAAACGCTTAGCGTCGCCAACAACAATGATTTGATAATCCTTAGGGTTAAACCATTTTTTCGCTAATTCATTCAACCGAACTTTATCAATCGAAGCGACAATGTCATTTCGTTGATCCACAAAATTAGCCGATAAATCATATCGTAAGATACGCTCTAATAATTGAGACTTATCCGTAGGCGTCTCATAGGTCAACGCCTCTTTTTGCCCGATAGATAAACGCATAAAAGCAATCTCTTCATCGGTTAACCCCGTTTCCGTCAACTGTGACATTTCATCCATCAGCTCTTTCAAAGAAGCTAACGTCGCATCGGCACGAACTTGTGCCGTAACAACGGACATTCCAAGCTCTTTGCCTCCCACTTGATAACTCCCAGCGCCATAGGTATAACCTTTATCCTCGCGCAAATTCTGATTAATACGACTATTAAAATTGCCCCCTAAATTAAAATTCGCAAGTTGCATTTCAAATTGTTCACCTGTCGCTTGATATGGCAAACTTTGACGCACCAAAGAGACAACACTTTGTGGCGCATTCGGTTGATCCACCAACCAAATGGTAGAACCGATTAATACAGGAAACGGCTTAGAAACCAAACTCGGTTTTTGCTCTCCTTGCCACTTAGTTAAAAATGCCAATGCTTTATTCAGTTGATTCTCAGCTACCTCGCCAACAACAACTAAATGACTTCCAGCCGGAGTATAATGCTGACGATAAAATGCTTTAACGTCTTCTAACGTAATATTCGATAAAGAGGCTTTTGTTCCTTCAGGGGGGGTTTCAAATACCGTCCCTTTAAACAAGACTTCACGAATCGCTTGTCCTGCTAACCAATTTGGACGCTGATGCTCATACAACGTATTTTCAATCGCCTGTTTTTGTATACGTGTAAAATCATCCACTTTAAAAGCAGGGGCTGTTAAACGCTCTTGCAAAATAGCAATCGTTTCAGGCAAATGCTTCGTTAAACTGCTCACTGAAACGGTTGTACTGTATAGCCCTGTATCAAAATGAATACGACTGCCTAAACGGTCCAATTTTGCCGCTAATATTTCAGCACTGTTCTCGATACTCGCTTCATTCATCATCGAAGCCGTTAAGGCTGCTAATCCATTTTGACTTTCATAACGACGCCCTGCCGGTAAAATCAATTGAAAATCGATCGTGGGCGTTTCTTCTGACCACGTACCAATCACCTTTAAGCCATTTACCCACTCCTGTTGATAAAAATCAGGCATACTGACTTCAACAGGCTCCAAAGCCTCGGGCATGATTGAGCGATCAAACGTGATAGGCGCCTCACGCAACACCAATTCATCGTCCATAATTTTCTGATAGGTCGGTAATGTCCGTGGAGCTACTGCAAAGTTACTCTCCGCCGCTGCCAATGCCAATTTACCTTTTGGCACCACACTCAAACTGACCGACGGTTTATTATAAATGTAACGCTTAAAAACCTGCTGGATATCCGTCGGCGTGACTAAACGCAACCGCTCTAACTCCACATTTAAGCGATTGGGATTATCAAAAAATGTCTCATAAGCCGCTAATTGTGACACTTTGCCTTTGACACTCTGTAACCCAAAAATAGCACTTGATTCACCACGCCCTTGCCATTCATCCACAGAACTTTGTTCAACACCCTGTTGTTCAAAGGCATTAAGAACGTTAAAAACATCATCACGTATTGACGTTAATTGCCCCTTATCACCGCTTTCACCGATAGCATAAACGTATAAATTGCACGCCAATTCAGCACAATCTTGATAAGCCGCTGCTTCCACAACTTTGCCTGTTTTAACTAAGGCTTGATGTAATAAACTGTTAGTTCCACTGCCTAATACATCCGCAAACATATCCAGTGCCGCTTCATCGTCAGCACCACGATATTGTGTTGGCCATGCCATCATTAACATCGGTTGTTGAATCTTATCTTCTAACGTAATGAAGCGATCGGATGTTAAATGCGTTACGGGTTGTTTGGCATCCGCAGTCACTTCGGGTCCCACCGGAATCGAACCAAAATAACGCTGAATCCAAGCTAAGGTTTTTGAAGAATCTAAATCACCACCAATGGTTAATGTGGCATTATTTGGGCCATACCAACGTAAAAAGAAAGCTTTGAGATCATTCACATCAACACGATTTAAATCCTCAATATAACCGATGGTTTGCCATGAATAAGGATGGTTTTGTGGGTATAGTGCTTCCCCCATTTTTTCATAAACCAAACCATACGGACGGTTTTCGTAACGTTCCGCACGTTCATTTTTAACGGTGGATCGTTGAATCTCAAACTTCTTTTGAGAAACCGCATTCAACAGAAACCCCATTCGATCGGATTCAAGCCACAACACTTTTTCAAGTTGATTCGCGGGAACCGTTTGAAAATAATTGGTACGATCACGATTTGTTGTGCCATTCAACGTACCGCCAGATTCCGTAATCAATCGGAAATAATCTTGATCGGCAACATGCTCTGAACCTTGAAACATCATATGTTCAAAAAAATGCGCAAAACCTGATTTACCAATATCTTCACGCGCAGAACCGACATGATAGGTAACATCAACATGCACTAAAGGATCGGATTTATCTTCATGTAAAATGACAGTTAGACCATTATCTAAACGATACTTAGTATAAGGAATCGGTACCTCAGAAGTGAGCTCTGATCGCTGCTCAATTAAAGTGATTCCTTCAGGCAACTCATTATCTTTGTCACGATCCAATATCGTTCCACACCCAGTTAACGATAATAATGTGGCGCTGATTAGCCATTTTTTCATGCTTTATATCTTCCTTTAGTAAAGCGAATGCACCATAAAAGCCAACACGATGTATCGAACTGCTTTTCCAATCGCAATCAGTACGAGAGCAATATCACTGCGCATTCTTAACCAGCCAGCCGCTAAACATAACGGATCACCAATAATCGGTAGCCAACTCAATAACAGAGTCCAATATCCGTATTTCTTTAACCAAGATAAGGCTCGTTGAGCCTGTTTCTTTTCAGTCTGTTTTTCCGGCAACCAACGACCAATGACATAATTAGTCATTCCACCTAATGTATTTCCTAATGTCGCCACCAAAATAACCAACCACATGGCTGGTTGACCCTGATGAATTAACGCGATCAAATTTGCTTCCGATCCACCGGGTAATAAGGTCGCACTTAAAAATCCGGTTGAAAACAAAACCCACAGTGCCGATTGACCCGTTAAAAAACCCGTCATCCATTTATCTTTTATTATTCAACCACAATGCATTATTTTGCAACTTAGACAATCAAATAACCACATAAATAAAAAAAGGTGACCTAAGCCACCTTTTCTATTATTTCAATGTGTAACGGATTATTAGCCGCCAACGAGAGCGAGCAAAATACCGGCTGCAACCGCCGAGCCTAAAACACCCGCAACGTTCGGCCCCATCGCATGCATCAATAAGAAATTCTGAGGATTCGCATCCAAACCCACCTTATTGACCACACGTGCTGCCATTGGTACCGCAGAAACTCCCGCCGCACCGATAAGCGGGTTAATCGGCTCTTTACTAAAGCGATTCAAAACTTTTGCCATCAACACGCCACCGCCAGTACCGACACTGAATGCCACGGCACCCAATAATAAAATACCCAAGGTTTCGGCAGTTAAAAATTGCTCTGCCTGTAACTTTGAACCAACCCCCAAACCTAACATGATGGTAACCACGTTAATTAACTCATTTTGAGCCGTATTCGATAAACGATCTACGACACCTGACTCACGCATCAAGTTACCAAAACAGAACATGCCCACCAATGGGGTTGCTGATGGCAAAAATACAAGATAATGCAGACTGCGTCTGCGACTTTTACGCGGCACGTATAGCGA
>CAMQZF010000063.1 GCA_947039525.1 uncultured Photobacterium sp.
AGCACGTTAACCATGTGGTACAGCCGCCATCGTGAGTTTTATGCTGATGCAGGTTCGGCAAAATTGGTTGGCCGTGAGAAGATGATTGCAGCGCTCGAGCGTTTGAAAACATCGCAAGAGCCTCAATTGGAAGGATCAATGATGGCGTTTGGTATTAATGGTAAGCCTTCTTCTTTAAGTGAGTTATTCATGACTCACCCACCATTAGATAAGCGTATTCAAGCTTTGCGTAATGGCGAGTACCAATAATTTTTGATTCACTGTGAAAGTTGAATTTAGCAATGTTAAAAGCCCCTAAGTTAGGGGCTTTTTTTATGGTTTTTTGATTAGAAAAAAATTTTACGGGCAAGCTGCACGTAAGGCGTTAACATGATCCTCATAAGGCCCTAAGGCTGGTGGCCAGCCAGCAGGATCTGCAACGCTTGGCATGGTAATGCTCGCCCCATTTTGAAGTACCGAATTGCAATAGCTTCTACCTAAACTGGGAATCTCATGGCAGGTACTGCATAACGGTCCACTGCCTTGAGCATCGTGAGGCGTCGGATTTTGCCATGCTGCTTGGGAAGACAGTGGGGTGTAGCGTATTTGTGGATCCGTATCGTACCCATTCCGGCTAATATCGATGGTTTCATTGGGATGAATTAAGAAGACGTTTTTTCCTCGATGACATTGTGTGCAATTCTCAGACAAAGTGTTGCCATTTTGGAGTTCGGAAATTTGCATGTTGGTGGCACTGCTGCCAGTTAAACGTGCGCCGGTATCACCATCAACATTGTCCCAAAAACAGGCTTTACCTGTGGTATCACTTTGACAAATAATACCGAGCAATTGAATGCTGCCAGAGGACGTTTTTCTGGGTAAAGCCATGCATGATCCATCGACATGCGGATCTTCATATGCCCAGACTTCGGTATCGAGATTATTACTGATAAAAGTTCGGCTTTGAATGCCTTGATAATTCCAGTCACCTGAGCCCCAGTCTGGTGGAATCGGAACGCCTGCATCTTGGCATTGTCGAATGTAACTGCCTCGTTCTAGACGATCTGATAATCCAACATGGCGATAGAGGTCATTTTCTCTTAAGAACCTTAATAGGGCTTCTATGGTACGGGCATTAAAGGGAGGGAGGCGTTCAAACGTTTGTTGACGAAGGATTTGATGATGCTTTTGCCAAATGGGGCGCATTTTAGGGGTGGTTTTAGCTTCCGCTAACATGGATCCAATTAACGCATTATTAAAAATTAAAGAGTCAAAATAATTGGATGTTTTTAATTGTTTTTTAAAGTCACTTTCAATTTGTTGGTAGAGTTCTTGAGTTGAAGGGGTCAAAGCCGTCGCGATTTCTTTTTTTAGCTCGGCTTGTAAATTTGGGATTTTGTCTACTGGTAAATCAATCGGTTTGTTTTGAAGATCGTAAACTTTGCCGTAATAGCTGTCTTGTAAGTCACTTAGCTGTAGGGTTTTGGGTTGTTGGGGGTTAGTGTTACCATTTTGATCTTTATCTTTATTCTCGCCTTCGGGGGTGTCCTTTTTATCGCTTTCAGGTACTGCGGGATCATCTAAGGTTTGTGGGGGGCTCTCGGTATCAGTATTATTATTTGGCGTATTGCGAATGGTATCAATGGCATCTTTTATGTCATCTTCGGATCCGCACCCATTTAATAAGCCAACACTGAATGTAAGCATTAATAAAATGAAATATTTTTTCATGAGTAGACACTAAAGTATGGGGGATATTTAATCTTAATGAATCCTGAACGCGATTAAGTTAAATTCGATTTTTATCTTAAAAATAAGACAGCCTATTTTAGTATTAATGGATTTTAATAATCACCCTGCCTTATTAATGATATATGTCATAACATGAATGGATATATTTTTTACAAACTTGGAATCATTGATTGCTATTTGATTAACTAGGTGAATGAAAATGGCAGCGTTAGAATCATGAATAATTGAATTTTTTATCTTTTGGTTAATGAATTCTGCACGATTCTTTTTTTAACGGGGTTGCCCTTTTATGTCCCTTTCTCGTCGTAATTTTTTGAAGTCTGCGATTGCAACGGCTGTTGTCAGTACCGGATTAACCTTATTCCCAAGTGATTATGTTTTTGCTGCGGATACCTTACGTATTCCAAGTGCCAGTCACTGGGGACCTTTCTTCGCCATTGTTAAAGACGGCAAATTAGTGGGCGTTCAACCTCGTAAAGACATCGATCCACTGCCAACGGATATGTTAATTGATGGTTTGATCAGTCGTACATACAGTAAGACTCGTGTTGGTTACCCAATGGTACGTAAGTCTTACTTAGAAAACTTAGATGGCGACACTAAACCTGAATTACGTGGTAAAGAACCATTTGTTCGCGTGAGCTGGGATACGGCTTTACAATTGGTTGCCAATGCGATTCTTCATACGATTGAAGAGAAAGGCAACCAAGGCATCTTTGATGCGTCATATGACGGTTGGGCAAACGCGGGTTTGTTACGTCCACCCGTTGTTCAAGGTCGTTTCTTTAACTTGATCGGCGGCGCAAGTACCACTATCGGTGACTATTCTGCCGGTGCTTCAACCATTATTCTTCCACACATTGTTGGTGGTATGGAAGTGTACTCACCACAAACAGCTTGGCCTGTGATTGAGAAGCACACTGAAGTGTTCGTGCTTGTGGGTGCGGATCCTTGGAAAACCAACCGCGTTGAATTCCGTGTTGCTGACCATCAGATGCAAAGTCACTGGTTAACGTGGAAACAGAAAGGGATGAAGTTCATCTCAATCAACCCACAACGTACGACAACCGATCAAAAGTTGGATGCCGATTGGATTGAAATTGTACCGAATACCGATACCGCGTTATTCAGTGCAATGTCTTACCATTTGCATGATCAAGGCTTGGTTGATCACGATTATGTGAAGAAGTACACCGTTGGTTTTGAAGAATACCTTGATTACTTAACCGGAAAAAAAGACGGCGTCGTTAAAACCCCTGAATGGGCAGCGAAAATCACAGGTATTTCTGCTGAACAAATTAAGTCTTTAGCGGTTCTTTGTCGTACGAAGAAAACCCAAATTGCGGGTGGCTTTGCTCTGCAACGTGCTGACCACGGTGAAATGGTACACTGGGCAATCATCAACTTTACCGCCATGGCGGGTAAAATTGGTAAGCCGGGTGAAGGGTTTGGTTTCAGTTGGCACTATGGTAATGGTGGTACGCTGCAATCGGGTAAATCCTTACCTGTGAGCTTAGGTCAAGGCTATAATCCAATAAGTACAGGTGCACCTGTGGTAATGCAAGCGGACATGCTTGAAAATCCAGGTAAAGAGTTCACTTACAATGGTCAAACACTGAAATTCCCTGATATCAGCATGATCTACAGCTCTGGCTGTAACTTATTCTCACACCAACAAAACTTAAATCGTTTGTTGACGGCAGTGAATAAGAAAGTGAAAACGTACGTTGCACAAGACGCATGGTGGTGTCCGGGCTCTCGTTTTGCCGATATTGTTTTACCAGCGAGCACAGCGTTAGAGCGTAATGACTTAACCTCTGGCGGTACGTACAGTAACGATAAAATTTACGCGATGCATCAGGTGATTGAACCTGTTGGTGAAAGCTTGGATGACTTTGAAATTTTCCGTCGCTTGGCGAAAGTGTTCAATGTTGAAGACAAGTTTACCGATGGCGGTAAAGACATGATGACTTTGCTGAAAGAAGCGTACGCACGTTCTTCTGGTCCTCAGTATAAAGACTTTGATACGTTCTGGAAAGACGGTGTGGTTCACTTGCCCATTCCAGAAGATGCGAAAGACTTCCAACGTCACGGTACGTTCTTTGATGATCCAGAAAAGAATCCATTACATACGGTGTCTGGCAAAATTGAGTTGTACTGTGAAGCCATCGCTAAGATGAATTTACCGGATTGTCCTCCTGTTCCAACTTACCTTGAACCGTTTGAGTTCTTGGGTAATGCTAAGAAGGGACAGGTACACATGTTGAGCCCACACCCATGGATGCGTTTGCACTCACAAATGGCGAATGCGGATACCAATAAATACGAATGTGTTGACGGTCGTCAATTCTTATTAATTCACGCCGAGGATGCTGCTGAGCAAGGCATTAAAGATGGTGATTTGGTTGAATTGTACAATGAACGTGGTCGTGTCCTGTGTGGTGCGCGTTTAACCACGGATCTAAAACGTCGCGTTGTGTGCTTGCACGAAGGTGCATGGATGCAGTTGGATGAAAAAGGTCGTGATAACAGCGGTCAAGCCAATATCTTGACCTCGGATCAGCCTTGTGGCGGTTTAACGCAAGCGACCAGTGCGAACACTTGTTTGGTGTACTACAAGAAGTGTAATGATCCTTGTTCACCTAATAAGGCGTATGAACCACCAGTGGTTGAACAGGGTATTAATCAGCCGAATGATGGTTGTATCTTGCCAATGGCGGGTTTAAACATTCAAAACCGCATTGCAATGCTGCATAAGAAGAAAGGAAAGAAACCAACGATCAGTCGTGGTGAGCAAATATTCTACGCCAGTTGTACTTTGTGTCACGCGGCTCCAAATCCAGGATCACATACGGTTGCACAATGGGAAGGCATTACCCAAAGTATGTTCCCTCGCGCAGGCCTGTCACCAGCCGATCGTAAGTTGGTGTTGTCCTTCTTGGAGAAACACGCTGCGAAATCATAATCGAATTTGTAATAAGAAAAAGCCGCCCATTGGGCGGCTTTTTTGTTTTTAAGCTTTAGGGGAGCAAGATTCAACGTTTGTAGTTGGCGAAGCTATACTTGTTGCCTGTGTGTAACTAACACAATTGTTATGATTTCCGTTTTTAAATCCAATTTTTATTGTTGTACCAGCTGTTGAAATGATGCTCCAATCTTGAGAAAAGTTATCGAGTGCTTTTGTTATACCTGAACTTGTGGCTTTAGGATAACCATAAGCAATATCAATTGCGCTTGAACTGTGTGAAATAACATCTTCCTCTTCCTGTTCAATACCATTAATAGCGGCTTTGCTGTAAACAATATTTGCAGCGCTATTGATGGAACCTTGTAATCCTTGTAATGCCGATGTACGAGCATCATCTTGAAGATTTAAAAACTTTGGGGCAGCGGTGACCGCAAGAATACCTAAAATAACGATCACAACCACTAACTCTATTAATGTAAATCCTTTTGATTTATTCATAATAATCCCTCATAAATTTAAAATGTGATGAATGAATATCTCTTTTTTTAAAGATGACTTTTATGTCTTATTAATTTCTTAATTCATTCAATTAAAACGTGAGCGCTATTTTAAATTAAATAACAATTTTATTCATAAGGAAAAGATTTCTAATTGTTAATAAAATCAGTTAGTTAATATCGGTATGTTTGGCGGCGTTATTATTTATGTAATCAATATAAGATCTGGATGATTGATAATAACCATTAAATAGTAGGGTTTTTAATTTAGTCGATATAAAAAAGGCGCTGAACGCGCCTTTTTTAATGCATTTATTTAATGGAATGGATACCAGAATAAATGATGATCATGGAAACGATGATAGATGCCGTAACCAAGGATCAATGCCATCACAATGATCACAACAATATCGTTCTTACGCATGGGTTTTAAGCTGTACCATGTGCGTTTTTTGTTACGACCAAAACCACGTAACGTCATGGCATTGGCAATCACGTCAGCACGATCCAAGCTTGAAAAAATCAATGGGCCTAAGATTTTCGCGACACTCATTACACGGCTTTTCATTGGCGCATTTTTAGAGATATCCACACCACGTGCTTGTTGTGAATGCATGATAGTGGTGAAGTCTTTGGTTACTTCAGGCAAATAACGTAAGGTTAAGCTAACAGCATAAGCAATACGGTAAGGCACGCCAAGACGGTTTAAGCTGGCTGAAAACTCGGTTGGGTGTGTTGTAAAAACAAACACCAACGCAATCGGGAACATGCTGAAATATTTCAGTGTTACCGTGACTAAGTAAAACAGCGTTTGCACCGTGACTGGGTAATGGCTGGTGATGCTGAATAAAATGGTGGTTGAACCCATGTATTTAGGTCCTTGCATTGGAGCAAGCAAGAACATAAAGACGGCATTCAAACACAAAATGATGAAAGTACCTTTTAATAGGGGGCTATAAACGGCAAAAGGGACTTTGGTCATTTTCAGCAAAATTAAGCCACCGATGATCAAGACAATGATCATTCGGATGTCAAAGGTAAGCAACACCATGGTCACCCACGCCATAAATAGCAAAAATTTGGTGACACCGTTTAGGCGATGGAGGCACGAATCGGTGTTGCTGTAGCTAATGCCAAATTTAACTTTTTTCTGTTGGGTCGGTTTCATTGTTTTTTGCTTGCCTCATGCTCAATAAAGCAATGGATAAATTGTTCGATGTCTGTAATGCCTGCTTTTTCAGCCAAGGTGTATAGGCTGGTGACAGCAAGGTTGGCAGCATTAAGTAATTCTGGCTGGCTAAAGACCTTACCTACGCTTTCATCGGCTAATAATTTACTGTCTGAAATCACCACTGCACGTTGGGTGTATTCCAAGACTAAGTGCATGTCGTGCGAAATGATCAAAATGGTAATACCCAATTTTTTATTCAATTCGCAAACAAATTCCATTAACTGTGTGTAGTGATGGAAATCTTGACCCGCAGTTGGTTCGTCCAAAATCAATAATTCTGGCTCTTGTACCAAGATAGAGGCAATCGTGACACGTTTTTTCTGTCCATAGCTTAATGCATCAATTGGCCAATGGCGGTATTTTCCTAAACCACATAACTCCAGAATGGCGAATACTTTTTCTTGAATTGTTTCTTCATCAACACCACGGTTACGTAGGATTGAAGCGATTTCATCAAAAATCATATGATGAGAAATCATGTGGTTCGGGTTTTGAAGTACCACACCGATTTTTTGACAACGGTTGAAAATGCTCCATTGGCTTAAATCGTCACCATCGAAATACATTTCACCTTCATCTTGCTCGATAACACCCATGATTAAGCGAGTTAATGTGGATTTGCCTGAACCATTTTTACCCAGTAAAGAGACAAATTCGCCTTTGTGAATATCAAAGCTAATCTCATCAACCGTTGGACGAATGCCATCGTAGGAATAGCTTAAGTTTTTTAAGCTCAATAACACGTCAGTTTGTGATTTACTTTTTGGCGCTGCTTGATCTGCAAACCAAGATAACAATTGAGGTTTGAATTTTTCAATATCAATTGTGTCAATATAAGCGGGCTTGTCGGCTTCGGTAATATCACAGCCAGCGGCTTTTAACGCTGATAAATACAATGGCTCACGAATGCCATACTGTTGAAGTAATGGACTTGCAAGCAGTTCGTCTGGGGTGCCATTCGCAACAATTTCGCCTTTATCCATCAAAATGATGCGATCTACAGGGCGGTGTAACACATCCTCCAAGCGGTGCTCGATGATGATGATCGTTTTACCAGTTTCTTTGTGCAGACGATCAATGATCTCAATGGTCATCTTACCCGTTTGTGGATCCAGACTCGCTAAAGGCTCATCAAACAATAAGGTGTTTACGTCATTCACCATCACACCAGCGAGTGACACACGCTGTTTTTGACCGCCACTTAAATCAAATGGTGATAGATCCAGCATATCGTCCAAATCCACCATAGCGGCAGTTTCGTTAACGATCTTATGCATTGGATCTTTTGCCATCATTTGATTTTCTAAGGCAAAGGCAATGTCTTCTGCTACGGTTAATCCGACAAATTGACCGTCAGTATCTTGAAGAACCGTACCGACTTTATTGGTGCACTCATCTAAGCTCATGTCTTTGCTGTTTTTTCCGTCTAACAACAAATCGCCAGTGATATCACCCTTAATAGCAAAGGGAATTAAGCCATTTAAACATTGGCCAAGAGTGGATTTACCGCTGCCACTGGCACCGATAATGACCACTTTTTCACCTTGCTCAATTTTAAGGTTGATGTTTTTTAGTGTCGGTTTTTCTAGCGCCCAATATTTGAACGTGAAGTTTGAAAATTCAATGCTCATGGCTTAGTACGCCTCTTTTAGGTTGTAACTTTGCTGTTTGCGTTTGGCGAGGGACGTTAAAATGAAGCGTCCAATAACCACCATAACTACGGTATTACTCACTGCAATAATGACCAATTGTGCGACTTCTTTATTGACCGGAGAGGCGTAAAGGACAACGTCGAAATACGCAGACATTCCGTAACCCAAAGAATTTGAAAGAAAGGCCAACACACCGTACAACACGAAATTTTTGGTTGTGAAAATGCCTTTTTCTAGACTGAATTTTGTAAGGTATGGGTACATGCCCATAATTAATCCGACAACACCAGATCCCAGTTCCCACGTAAACCAAATGCCCCAGCCGGCGAATAAGTCCGTCACCCAGTGACCGATTAATCCGACAAAAAAGCCGACTAAAGGTCCATATAAAATAGCAAACAGTGCAAGTACTGCCATTGCTGGTTTTAATGTACAGTTAGCGAAAATTGGAATACCAAACATAGGTAAACCACCAATGCCGTACAGTGCGGCACCAATGGCGATAAGCACAACGGTTTTTGCGGAAATGGTCATGACTGAGCCTTATCTTCATAGAGTTGTTAGTAACATAACGATTCACGGATCGACATTTTGTCGATTTGTGCCGTCATGGCACTCTATGCAATCAGGAAGTTCAGTCATTTATGTACTAATCCTGAAGCTGTCATCATCCAAATGAAATAAAGCGGGAATCTTTGAGGGCGGCAATAATACATGAGCAAATAAAAAAGGAAAGCTTAACATCTAGACGTCTAGCGTTAAATGTCTGCTTATTGGTCTTTTTGGTCTCTTTTTGATCGTATTATTTTTGGTAATTGATTTTTCAATAACTAAAAAACAGAAGGTAATCAGAGGATTAGTGTGTTTTAAAAAAGAATAAAATATTGACTTTTCTTTATTTATAGTAAATTTAACTTAAAGTTATGCGGTTAAATTGATTTTATTTTCAAGTTGAAGGGAAAGCTGTTTTGGTTTTTTGGCTATTTATGGCGGCAATTTGTATTATTCATAAATCCACGGTTTTTTATGTAAATCAATGATATTATCAATGAATATTGTTATTAACTTTGGTTTCCTGAGACCTCAACCGACAACTTATCTTGAAACTTTGCACTAAAGCACATAATCACTCTGGGTTGCGCTTTTTATATAGAGTAAAATAAAAGAAACGCTTGATCGTAATGGTTTTTATTCTTCGTTTGAAGGTAAACCTAATATAATTGGAGATACCGCTTGATAAATGTATTCCTCGTCGATGATCACGAATTGGTTCGCACAGGGATCCGACGTCTGCTGGAAGACGTCCGTGGAATCAAGGTGGTTGGGGAAGTCGACAGTGGTGAGGCCGCTGTAAAATGGTGCCGCACTACCCACGCAGACATTATACTCATGGATATGAACATGCCAGGTATCGGCGGTTTAGAAGCCACGCGAAAAATTTTGCGATTTAATCCGGATGTGAAAATCATTGTTTTGACGATCAATACGGAAAACCCTTTTCCAACTCAAGTCATGAAAGCGGGAGCTGCTGGTTATTTAACGAAAGGTGCCGGTTCCAATGAGATGATCACTGCGATTCGGACCGTGCACAGTGGGCAGCGTTATATTTCTCCTGAAATTGCCCAGCAAATGGCGTTGAGTCAATTTACTTCTAATGTGGAAAATCCTTTTAACGAGTTGTCTGAGCGTGAATTGCAGATCATGATGATGATCACAAAGGGACAAAAGGTAACGGACATTTCTGAACAGTTAAGTTTGAGTCCGAAAACCGTCAATAGCTACCGTTATCGTTTGTTTAGTAAATTGAACATCAATGGGGATGTGGAACTGACCCATTTGGCCATTCGACATGGAATTCTGGATACTGAGACTTTGTAGTGTCTTCTGAGTTTGACTCTGTCGCTTTTCTTAAGACTATGACTCATCAGCCCGGTGTGTACCGTATGTACAACTCGGCTGATGAGGTTATTTATGTTGGAAAAGCCAAGCATCTAAAAAATCGATTAAGCAGCTATTTTCGAACTCAAGTGAGTTCTGAAAAAACGCGTGCTTTGGTTCGTCACATTGATCATATCGATGTCACTATTACGCATACGGAAACAGAAGCACTCATTCTCGAGCATAATTATATTAAGCAGTATTTGCCCAAATACAATGTGTTGTTGCGTGATGATAAATCGTATCCGTATATCTTATTGAGTGCTCATCTTTATCCGCGCTTGTCACTGTCTCGTGGTGCAAAAAAGCAAAAAGGTAACTATTTTGGCCCATACCCTAATTCTGGTGCGGTCAAAGAGACGTTACATGTTTTGCAGAAAATTTTTCCTATTCGACAATGTGAAGATTCCGTGTATGCGAATCGCAGTCGACCTTGTTTGATGTACCAAATTGGACGTTGTTTGGGTCCTTGTGTGTCAGGTTTAGTGACGGATCATGATTATGCTGAACAAGTAAATTTAGTTCGTCTATTTTTACAAGGTAAAGATCAGCAAGTGATTGCCTTATTGATTGATCAAATGACGGCTGCGAGTACTCGTTTGGATTTCGAGTTGGCAGCCAAAGTTCGAGATCAAATTCAGGCGTTGCAACGGATTCAAGCACAGCAATTTGTTAGTTCCGAACGTTACGATGATTTGGATGTGATTGCTCTTATACAAGAAGGGCAGACTATTTGCTTTCATGCGTTATTTATTCGTAACGGTAATTTACTCGGAAGTCGCAGTTATTTTCCTAAAGTGCCGAAAGATTCTGAGTTAACTGAAGTGGTAGTGAGCTTTTTGAGTCAATTCTATCTAAATCAAACGGAAGGGCGTACCATACCCAATAAAATTATTATCAATGAGATTGGTAATAGTGATATTGCTGAGTTGAGTACAGCTTTTTCTCATGTTTCTGGGCATAAGGTGGCGATTTTAGCTTCTCCTAAAGGTGATTTAGAACGTTATCTGCAATTGGCCGTGACCAATGCGAAAAGTGCATTAAAAAGAGAGTGTCATCGTCAATTAACCACGCAGCAAAGAATGTCATCTTTATTGTCGGTTTTAGGACTAACGTCGATTCAGAGAATGGAATGTTTTGATATTAGTCATACGCAAGGTGAAAAGACGGTCGCATCGTGTATTGTTTTTAATGATGACGGCCCTTTAAAAAGTGCGTATCGTCGGTTTAATATCTCTGGTATTACTGGTGGGGATGATTATGCTGCGATGGCGCAAGCCTTAACGTTACGCTATCAAGATATGATGGAGATGAGTACCATTCCAGATGTGATTTTTATTGATGGTGGAAAAGGTCAATTGTCACGAGCGAGTGATATTTTGAACCCTATTATGGCGTTATGGCCTCGTCGTAGTTTATTGGTCGGTATTGCGAAAGGAACTTCTCGAAAACCTGGGCTTGAAACGTTATTATTGGAGAGTGGCGTCAGATTTTCGTTACCCAGTGATTCTGCTGCTTTGCATGTGATTCAATATATTCGAGATGAGTCACATCGATTTGCGATAACAGGACACCGAGCTCGTCGTGATAAAGCGAGAAAGCGCAGTACATTAGAAGATATTGAAGGTATTGGTCCTAAACGCCGTCAAGCGTTACTGTTATACATGGGTGGTTTACAAGCGCTAAAACGCGCTAATCGAGATGATATTGCCAAAGTGCCAGGGATCAGTCGGTCGTTGGCTGATAAAATTTTTAATGCATTGCAACACAGTTAGCTTTGCAACATGTTTTCACTTTAATAATAAGAACTACTCATTATGCGTTTAACTATACCGAATATGTTGAGCTTTTTACGGCTTATTTTAATTCCCTTTTTTGTCGTTGCGTTTTATTTGCCGTATCAGTGGGGCCCTTTTGTTGCGGCCAGTATTTTCTTCGTAGCAGGTATAACGGACTGGTTTGATGGGTTTTTGGCACGTAAACTGAATCAAACGACACGTTTTGGGGCTTTTATTGATCCCGTCGCAGATAAAGTGATGGTTGCCGTTGCCATGGTATTGGTTGTGCAAAGTTATCACAGTGTTTGGATCACCATTCCTGCTATTACGATGATTAGCCGAGAAATTATCATTTCTGCATTGCGTGAATGGATGGCTGAAATTGGTAAACGCTCCAGTGTGAAAGTTTCTTGGATTGGTAAAGTGAAAACAGCATCACAAATGTTGTCTTTATTGCTGTTACTTTGGAGCCCAGCACAACATGCTTGGGTCATTTGGATTGGCTATATCAGCCTTTATGTTGCAATGGTATTAACATATTGGTCAATGTATATTTATCTGAAAGCGGCAAAAGACGACTTACTTCATCCTGATTACATGTAATTATTGTCTTTTTAAAAAACCGACTGAAAAGTCGGTTTTTTTATACCTGAAAAGAACAATATCTCTTTATCATATGTCATGGTTCTCATGACATATTCATTATTACAATTTTTAGATATAACTCTCTGACTTTTATTAAAATAGTTTTATTTTTTGGTTCTAAATATTATGTTTATTTCTTTTTTTGGTAATGTAACCAATTCGTTGTAATGGTCTATAATTCTTTTTATTTATCGAGAG
>CAMQZF010000064.1 GCA_947039525.1 uncultured Photobacterium sp.
GGTTCCGTTCATTTGCAAAACAAAGACATTGGTAAAATTACGCTCATTTTTCCTTCACCGGATAATCAAACGCATTTAAAAGTAAATAGCATCGGGGAATTATCCACACGAAAGACTTCCATTTTTTCCAGTCTCAAAATTGATCCAAAAGATACTTATAAAGAGATTTTATTAAGCCAAGAATTACGTTTGTTAATGGCGAAACAGCTAGATTGTTCTGTTGGGGAATTACCTGCACCGAATATAACAAAAGTACCACAAACCCCCCTTATGCATGTGACTATGGGGGGAGAATCACCACAAAAAGCGATTGAATATGTCAATGCCTTATTTCTGTCCTTTCAACAACGAATTTCAACACTAAAATCTGAATATATTGATAATCAGCTGATTACAAATCAGCAAGAGTTGTCTCGAGTAAAGCAAGATATGAAGGCATTGCATGAGCAAACATTGGCGTTGCAATTGAAATATCATGTCTTCTCTGAAATAACCGTTAATACGATATTAGAGTCACTATTAATTGCGGAAAAACAGTTACGAGAAAAACGGATTAAGTTAGTTGGGTTAGAACAAAAAAATCACGCGTTTCATCGATTATTAAAAGTAACGACACAGCAAGCGGTGGATGCACTATTGTTGAATTCGGATCCCATTGTCATGGGGTATTTTCAGGAACGTGCCGTTATTTTAACGAAATTAACAATATTATCGGGCGTTCAAGGCCCACATCATCCTGATGTGACGAAGTTACGAGAACAAAGCCAACAATTGTCAGTTCGTATCGATCAGCGTCTCACCATGCTGGTGGCTGGCCTCACTGATGCGACAGCTCAGCATTTATTGCTGAATACTCGATTGGGTAATCGTGCGGATTTATTTCAAGATTACATTATGAATGACATGGATATTGTACAGTTAACGGCCGAAGTTCAAGTATTAGAACGCGATTTAGCGCTGATTCAATCTGAAGTGTCCGACATGGTGACGGTTATGGATGATGTGAAACGTTTGGAAAAACAGCGCAACTTATTGGATGCGTTGTATTTTTCATTACTTAGCCAATCTCGAGCTTTTCGAGAGGATGCGGTTTCCATTTACCCTAAAGTTGCCTTGTTAGAAGGACCCTTATTGGTTCGCTCACAGCGCAATGAATTATATTGGTTTGCCAGTTTGGTCGCGTTGATTGCATCGATTTTATGGGGAGCTTTAGTCTGTCATTATTCTCAGCGCCGCCATTCGGTGCAGTAGAAGAGTCATGGATTTTTTATCTTTTGGTATGGGTGTACCCACTTTACTTACTTGGGGCGCTGTATTTGGTTGGGCCAATTCTAGGTTGGTGTTTGTTGGCGCAATGGTTACGTCGTTATTATCACTATCGTTCACGTTTAATCTCATTACCGTCGATTTCGATTAAAGCAATGCCAATTCCATTTTTTGTGGCTTTATGGTTGTTGACCATGGGGTTAATGCAATGCGTCTTAATCATTGGCTCTATATTGATGGAGCACACTGCCATTATGATGATTAAGTCGAGTATTGGGTGGGCAAAAGGATGGGCCTTAATTGGTCTTTTTGTGTGGGCAGGTGCCATGCTACCCATCCGTTATTCTGTTTTAGCTTCAGGTGTTCGAATTTTATTATGGCAGAGCTGTGTGCTTGCGCCGTTCCTTGGTTTGGCTGTGTTTTTGGGCGTTTCTGGGTATTTATATACCTCTCCGTTAAAGTTTTTGGGTGGTGGCGGTGATCAGTTTTTCAAAGTTTGGTTGTATTGGATTGATGGCAATACTGGCTGGCCTCGTTGGCAATTTTTTGCGCCTTGGTCTCCGGCATTAGGATTTTATGCCTTGATCGCTGGATGCATTATCTTACCTTTAAAATCATCGTGGTTTCAGAGTGTTGCCCTAATGACGTGCGTATTATTGGTGTTCTCTTCTGAATCTCGAACAGCAGTAGTGACACTATTGATTCTATGTATTGTGAAAATGTTTTTTTTGTGCTTTTTTCACTGGCAATGGGCATGTTTTGGACTATTGAGTACTTTGATGTGTGGGATATTTTTACCTGATTTATTAGGGCTACTTTCTGATTTTGTTCTTCGTTTGCAAGATTCGCGCGCAGACTCAACCTTTATTCGTCATATTTTGCAAGATATTGCTTTGTATCGTTGGAAAACCGAAGCCTTTTGGTTTGGACATGGAAATGTAGAAAGTGGACCCCATATAGTGCAATTTATGAAAATTGGCAGTCATCATACTTGGTTAGGTTTATTGTTTATTAAAGGAGCAGGAGGTTTTTTGTTGCTGCTTTTCTCGTTGTCATTGTCCTTAGGGTATCTTTTTTGGAAGGGATGTCAGCGAATGGCGTGGCAACCGGCCTTGTATTTAATGTTAATTTTCTTTTTGTATTGTTTTACGGAAAACATTGAAATGCTTTCTTACTTATTGTGGCCGGGTTGGTTATGTTTGGGGATGTGGTTTCGTTGTTTAGCGCAAGGGAAAACACTTAATGAGATTGACCTTGCCATTGCTTCCCACTATGTCGTCTTACCCACTGGAACAGACTTTGAAAAAAGCGCAGAGGCAGCAGAGAAATAAGCACAGTCGCCATTAATGTTGTGGTGGTTCTGATAGGCTCTTGTTTAAGAATAATCCAATCCGTTTTTAACATGTGCTGGGCGTAATGACGGGCAGAAGCTTTATGGCCTTGTTGAATAGACCAACGACACAAATAGCGATATTGGTACGCTTTAGCTTGAGTGTAATATCGACTAATGAGGTTGGGGGCATAATGTTGGATTTTGTCGATTGCGTGTTGCCAGTGTTGAAATTGCTGATGGTGATTGGCGGATAAACCCAATGTATTGATACGGTAGTTGGTTAATGCTGGAGTGAGTCCTGAAAATTGATGATTTGTTGTGGTAATGATTCTGACCCAGCATTCAATGTCTTCTGATTGTTGTAGAGATTCATCAAAAAATTCTATGTCATTATTTGAGGTTCGTTGAAAAGCTATGTCGTCAAACACACGATGATGTAAAACGGCCGATGATCCATTTCCTATCGGATTTCGACATAAAATATCGCGTGCCGTAATGTTATTGAGCTTGGGGTTCTGTTTGAGGTGAAGTGATTGCCCATGTTGATCTATCAAACGCGATGGGCTGTAACTCACGCTTATTTTAGGGTGTCGTCGATGAAATTGCTTATGACGTTCTAATTTCGTGGTATGCCAGACATCATCACTGTCTAGTAAGGCAATGTAATGCCCATGGGCATGGCGAATACCCGTATTGCGAGCTCCGCTTAATCCTCTGTTTTTTTGATGGATTAAATGAAAGCGCGAGTCAACACGGGTGTAGGTTGCTGCAATGTTATCGCTGTTATCCTGGCTACCGTCGTTTATCATGATCACTTCAAAATCCGTTTCTGTTTGTGCTAACACGGATTCTAAACAGGCAGTTAAATACGATTCTACTTGGTAGATGGGAATGATGACACTGAAAATAGGTCGGTGTGTTTTTTTAGAAGAAACCATAACGTTGTACTAACTCTTGAATGCCAATGTCGTTAGAAATATCGAGTAATAAATGTTTTTCGCTTTTTGAGGTTTGAAGGGCTTGTTTAATGAGGCGCTGTTCTATTTTTTTCGGGATGACGACAACGCCTTCTTGATCTGCAAACAGTAAGCCATTGGGTTCAATTAATATCCCTTCGATGTGAATGTTTTTATTGATACTGGCAACGGTTGCACGTTTTCGTACGTCTTGGCAGGTTTCGCCTTGAGAGAAAACAGGAAAGTGCAGTTTCTCAACGTCTTGGCTATCTCGGGTTTTTCCGTTGATGATCGCACCAATAGCACCCGCCCGAATGGCAAGATTGGCGTTTAACTCGCCAAAATAAGCGTATTCCCCCACCTCGTTATCCACAATAATAATGTCATTGGGTACGATGGTTTCATAAGACTCAAGTGCGTGATAAATACCTTGAAATGGCTCGCCATCGGCAAGCTTTCGTAATTGAAGGGTTTTGGCTCGTCCAAAAAGCTTGATGGGATGGCGTGGCTTTAGCTTCTTGATGACCTGATGTGGGTAACCCATATCATCGAGAAGATCCGATAATAAGGCGCTTGAAAGGGATCCGCTGATGTTTTTTAATAAGTGGTTTTCTTGTTCTCGTTGGCCTGCTGCTAGTAAATTGGCTAATTTGAAATCTTCAGACCAATTGACATCAATGGCTTCCAAAGGAGAGGCTTTTAGTAAATAAGGATGATCACCGATCCGTCTTTTTAGTTGGTGTGCTGTGGATTTTCTGACCATGTATAGCCCCATGGTTTCAATGGTGGTATTTGGCAAGTCAACACTGTTTGGGATGCGATCAATCGGGTAGGAAGGGGCACCATCCTGCCAACAATAGAGCTTTTCCTCACGAACTAATACCGCGCTGTCGTATTCAGGGTGTGTTTTCAGGTGTTGAATGCCTTGATCTAAGGTTGATAGTTCAATGAAAGGACTCGTGCATAATACTTGTAAGTATAGATCGGCTTCAATGTGGCAAACTTCGTTATAAAACAATTGATGACCATCGATGGCATTACTGGCTAATTGGGGATCACGTTTGAGAATGTGAATGGGTAATTCATCTGCGAGTTGAATAAAGGATTCTGACTCGGTATCGAGCCAAACCTCATCAATGTGATCACTTCGGCACAGCTTTTCTAGCATATGAATAAAGAGAGGGGTACCGTCCAAACGTTGTGCATTCTTTTCATTGATTCGATTGCTGTTGCCTTTCGCGGGTACAATAGCCACAACTTTCATTTGGATTTCCTATACAAACGGGAATAAACCCCTAATGGAGTATGATCATCATTAATTAGAATGACCGCGTTGATGCTGTGTTCACGCATTAATTGTTCGGCGTCATTCACTGTGTGTGTCATTGTTAGTGTTTGCGGTGTACTCATCATGATGTCTTGAGCTGTGTAGTGACCCCAGCTGTCCGGATGTTGTTGAATAAAGCGACTGAGATCGCCCTCTGTTATTAATCCTTGTAGCTTTTGTTTGAGGTTAGTGATCAGCACCAGACCACAATGACCTTGCAATAATTGGGTTAATGTTTCCGTGAGTGGGCAATGTTCTGAGACAATAGGAGCTGATTGGGTCATTTTATGAAGAGGAATCAGTGCGTGAGTGCCTAAATTTCCTGATGGATGGTGTTGAGCAAAGACATGCGGTTGCCAATTTTGATGCATCGCCAGTGCTAATACTATTAAATCACCCATGACAAGCGCGCAGGTGGTAGAGCAGGTTGGTAATAAGTTATGTTCGTCTATTTCTTCATAGGATCCAGCATAAACGGCCAATGTTGCTTGTTGTGCGAGTGTTGATTGTAAGTTTCGAGTGAAAACAAAGGTTTTTACGTTTCTTTGATGGAGAATATGTTGAAGTTGTTGAAGCTCTTGCGTTTCTCCTGAGTTTGAAATCATCAGAACGCAATCTTTTTCCTGAATATTACCAATGTCTCCGTGTAACCCTTCGCTTGGATGTAAAAACAAACTGTCTATGCCAACACTGATTAATGAGGCAACGATCTTTCTTGCGATATACCCTGATTTACCAATGCCACACAGAATTAATTTTCCGGAGCAAGATTGGCACAGATTGATCAATTGGTTTAGTTTTGTGTCCGTGAGCTTGTGTTGCATTGTATGCAGGGCATCGATTTGTGCTTGAATTATCTGACGTGCGTCATCGGGTGTCATTGACTGTTCTCAAATCTGGAGACAGTAAAAAGCGTAGTTGAAAATGTATCGAGTGATGGAGTTGTTCTGGTTGTTTTGAGCATAAAAAAGAAAAGGCAGAGAAATTTTCTCTGCCTTTCTTTGTACATTATGAGAGCGGGTGGAATCAGTTTACGGCTTTCCAAACACCCCATTCGCCAGTTGTCCCCGGCTCATCACCTTTTGTCCACCATTGAGCTTCCCATGTATTGCCTTTATGCATGACACGATTTTTCTCGTTGTATTCAGAATTCATGCTCCAACCTTGGAGGCTTGAGTTTGGCTCTTCCGGTGTGGTTGGTGGTGTTTCACTTATTTCACGCCAAACACCCCATTGACCGGTTGTGCCGGGTTGGTCACCTTTTGTCCACCACTGTGCTTCCCAAGTTTTGCCACTGTATTGAACTTTATCGCCTGTATTGTATTCCAGTGTGTTATTCCAAGTGTCACTTGGATTTACTGGCGGCTCGATAGGTGGTTCTACTGGTGGCTCAACAGGTGGAATCGTTGGTTCTTCGGCTTTGATGATCGATAGTTGGTAGTTGCTTTGTTTTTCTTTTGACCACACTTGGTTAGCGTGAAGATTGGTTCTGTCGTACATGTAGTGGTTCATTGAATCATGCCAAATACCAACAAACCATTGGTCTTGATATTTATCATTTACTTGAAGAGCAAGGTATTCAGCCCAATCTGCTTGATTTTGGGTCGTAATAACAAGACGTTCGTCGACTTGTTCTTGACCACTTTCATTAAAGGTTCTTAAGCGTACGGTGTCACCAATATCAGGAGAAGGGTAACTTACTGGGATATAATAACCAAGAGCATTGTATTCAATAATGGCTGGCGGTGCTGTGCCTTCATTTCCACCGTTATTATCACCATTAGCAGTGAATGTAATGTCGGAACAATTGTAGAATCCTTCATTGCCAGCATCATTTCTCTGCCAGCGAGTGTAAAGAATAGCATCACCTGAACGGTCGGTTGGTAATGTGATTTTAATACGGTATTTTTTATCCGTATCAACAGGAACATTACCTGCAGTATCAACCAAATCTAAGTCACCCCAATTCAAAGGTTGATTGTGGTCGTAGCCAGGTTTTGTAAGGTAGAATTGCCAATAACTTGGGTTATGTGGCGCTGTGGCATTAAAAACCAGTTCAATTTGGTTATTATTATCCAGTGTAATTTCGGTTTTTTGCCACTCTGTCGATGGGATGGACATACCGCTTTTCGCTGGACTGCCCGCTGAACACAATTGACCGTCGGGAATCTGAGCTTTAACGGCATCCATATCATTATAATTGTCGACATTGGCAGCAAATTCATTTATTTGGACGAATGGGTATGTACCACTTTCTAAAAGAGCTGCTCGACAAGCCGAATTGGGAATATTATCCCCAGTAGAAGGCCACCAATAACCGCCATCATTATGACAAATTGTTTGGCGTGCCATTGGAAATTCAACCCACCCATGGGCAAAAACAGATTGGCTTGCGGTGGCTGAGATTAATAGACCAAGAGCAAGGGTGATGCGGTTAATGGATAAAGCCATAATATTCTCTCAATGGTGAGTGTTAATTTATGGTTACTTTATCTGTCTTTTTTGTTGTTTCAATGAGCGTTCATTGTTAATTGTTTCTATTTGTGTCTTTATTGAATTAATCTTTTGTTATTAAAGCAAAAACACATTGTTACATTTTTATTTTGTTACATATTTAAAACTTTTTACTTAGTAATTAATAAAAAAGCTCGCTTAAATGCGAGCTTTTATAAATAAGATTAAATTTTAAATTATCAACAATATTTAAATTAGAAATGAAGTTAATGCGGTTCCTGCATTCAATGCGTCTTGAATAACTGAAGGTGTACGGCCTTGACCTGTCCATGTTTTTTCTACACCAGCACCATCTACGTACTTATATTTAGCCGCTAATGGTTTTCTCTTTCCTTTTGGTGCTTTATTTTGAACTAAGTTTAATAGTTCTTCTGGTGTAATACCGTCATCCAATAATAATTGACGATACAGTTCGATTTTATCTTGTTTTTCTTTGTTAACTTTATTTAAGCTCTTTTCTTCTGCTTCGACTTCTTGAACAACTTGCTGAAATTTTGATAAAGCATCTTGCAGTTGTTCTAAGGTTAATTCACGAGTTTCTTTACGTAACGATCGTAAGTTATTTAAAATCAAAAATAATTCATTCATATTTATGCACTATCACTTTTAGGTTATTGAGTTGAAATTGTTATTTCATTTTCTTATTATAAATTAAATCTTTTATTACTTGCAAATAATATCATATATGAAATAAAAAAGTGAAATTCTCAGGCTTTATTATGACCTCTTTATTCAAACATTGAGTGTTTTAGGTGTTTTTTTACTAAAATGAATGATATTGAATGGTGATTCAATGTTAGGTCTTGATTCCTATTTAACATCATTAATGGATATGAGCTAATAATGTTAATGTATCTTTAATCCATAATATAGGAATGTTAGTGTTAATTTTATTGAGTTGTGCATACAAAACCAAATGACTTATTATATCCTTGAACAATAACCATGCATTAATGCCTGATTTTTCATGTAATAATTTTCAATTATTCACTTTAAATTAAAATAATGAATTGTAGTGATATCGAATGTTTTCAGCCCTTAAAAATCATACTATTTGGTGATAAAATGATGTTTTTTTAATTAAAAAACATCATTTAGTGATCTAAGTCAAAACGTTAAGTAATGGACAAGCAATAAGGCAAGCACGTAAAATGGCAATATTAACTATTGTTTTTATATTAAGTGATTGTATTGTATGGGTAATGTTGAGTTGTTGGCACCAGGTGGTGATATTGAGTCGATAAAAGCGGCGATTGTAGCAGGCGCTGATGCGATTTATTGTGGCTTGGACAATTTTAATGCTCGACGTCGTGCTGAAAATATATCTTTTGATGATTTAGTGGGTATTGTTCGAGTTGCTCATGCTCATGATTGTCAGGTATTTTTAACACTTAACATCATTATTCTTGAGCATGAAGTCGAAGCTTTGATTACATTATTAAATAAGTTGGTTAATACCAATGTAGACGGTGTAATTGTGCAAGATATGGGGGTGTTTCATCTATTATCACAACACTTCCCTACATTAGATGTACATGCTTCAACGCAAGTGACTACGCATAACTCAGGACAAATTCATTTTTTAAAACAATTGGGTGTGAGTCGAGTTAATTTATCTCGTGAATTGAATATTGATGAAATAAAGCACTTAACAGCAGTATCTCATCGAGTGTCAGTGATGACGGAGGTATTTGTACATGGCTCAAATTGCATTGGGTTTTCGGGGATTTGTTATATAAGCTCCGCTTATGGCGGTAATTCGGGTAATCGTGGTCGGTGCAGCCAGCCATGTCGTGATAAATACCAGACAACGAAGTCCGGTCATAGTTATCCATTAAATTTAAAAGATAATTCGGCTTTTTCTGATGTTGCAGCGTTGTGTGATGCAAATGTTGATTCGTTAAAGATCGAAGGCCGTATTAAAAAATCACATTACGTGTACACGGTTGTTCAAGCGTGGAAGCAACAACTTGATCAATACTTATCGCAAGGGACGGCGGAGTCTGAAAATATTGATTTGTATAAAGTCTTTAATCGTGATTTCTCCAACTCTTATTTAAGCGGTAAGATTGGTAAAAACATGTTTATCGATAATCCAAGAGATAACTCTGTGACACATTTCACTAAAATTTATGGTGGAAAATCGGAACAAGAAGTTCAACAGGTTAAAAAACATTTATACGATGAAAAGACGGACATTATTCAAACTGTGTTAGCGGAAACAGATGCACTGGATATCGGTTGTTTGCCATTAACTTTGGACTTTTCCGGTCAAAATGGAACACCTCTTTGCATTACAATGACCGTTAATGAGAAAACCATCACGGTAACATCAGAAGATGCTTTGCGTCATTCTGATAAATACACCATGGTTGCTACAGAGCTTGAAAAACGATTTAAAAGTTTGGGTGCGGATGGTTATCGGATTACGGAATGGTCTTTTGATGATTTAGAGTCTGGATTATTTCTACCGTTTAAAGCACTAACAGAACTCAAAGAACAATTAATGGTGTTTTTAAATGATGGGCAGCCACTAGTGTCGCCAGTGATAAAACCAGTCTTATCTAAATCCAAAGAAATTACGTCATCGGCAGGTTTATCTATTTTGATCAGTACGGCTGATGATGTCGAGATATTAAAAAAATCAGAGATACAGGCTCAAGTTTATTATCATATGCCGGATTGTTTGCATGCTGAATTGGATGTTTTGATTACTTTATTTACTGAGAACCCAAGTTTGATGCCTTGGTTCCCATCGGTATTAATGGAAAAAGATTTTCAAGCGGCAAAAGTATTTTTAGACTGTGTACGTCCAACATCGCTCGTGACTAACAATACGGGTGTGGCGTATGTGGCTAAAGAGCTTAATCTAAATTGGGTTGCTGGTCCTTATTTAAATCTGACGAATTCATTCAGTTTAGTGTGTTTACAGCAGGAGTTTGGTTGCCAGGGCGCATTTTTATCTAATGAAATTAATCGAACGCAATTAAAACAAATTGTGTGCCCACCCGATTTTGAGCTGCATTACAGTATTTATCATCCGTCACTGCTTTTAACCAGTCGTCAATGTTTGTTCCAACAAACCATTGGTTGTAAGCGTACAGTGTTTGATCTGAAATGTTTAAGAAAATGCCGAAAAATCACCTCGATTACAAATGTTAAAGGCACATCTTTTGTGATTGATAAACAAAAAGGTTGTCATAATGGTTTGTATGGGCAGCACGATTATTTGAATTTAAACATTATTCATGCCATGTCGAATGCATTTTCTCATTTCTTAATTGATTTACGAGATATTCACACTGAAACAAAAACGAATTTCAATAAAATTGAATGGGTGAATGCCTTTAGTCATGTATTGAAAGGTTCGTCAGATGACTATCATCAGGTAACGGACTTAATGGGGCCGACGATGAATATTCAATATCGTAAAGGCTTGTAATTGTAGAGAAGGGATACGAGGTATCCCTTTTTAATATCAACTAGGTGATTTGATAAAAGTCCACTTGGTGTTTTAATACTTTTTTTAAATAGTCTCGAGACTCTTTAGCTGGATGTTGGAGTACCAACATTGCTAAGACATCTTTAGGTGGCAAGTCGTTAATAATATCAATGGCTTCTTCTTTATCTGAGTCGAATACGCCTAAGGCACGACTTGCTCCGCCGTTATAAGCTGAAATCATTAAGTAGAATCGTGAAATTGGATTATCTATATTCACTAAAAATCGTGTATTTAATAGATGGAGATAGGCGGTTCCGGTATCAATATTTCTTTGAGGGTGGAATAGGTAGGCTCGGTTTGGTTTTCCTGAGCGATTTTTGACTAAAGAAAACACATCGACCCCTGCTGAATTGGGTACTACTTGCATTAGCCCTAATGCACCTGCATGGCTAACCGCTTTTGAACGAAAGCTGCTTTCTGTTTTAATTACGGCAAATATTAAACTTTCATTGATGTTGTATTTTTCGGATGCTTGGCGAACATAAGTCGCATAAGGATATTTTTTGCTAGTGAGTGGTGCGGTATTATGTGCATTAAGTGCAATTAATTGCTGTGAAAAATAGCTGGTATCACCCAATTCATGTTGTGGGATCGTCTGAGGTTTATCTTTACTGCATCCAGATAACGTTATGATGATTGTTGAGAAGAGAGCCATGATTAAATTTTTATTCATATTTTTTATTATGCCTTTTAAGCTTAACAACAAATATAACGTGAAAGGATAATGGAAATAAAACCTGTCAATATTTAATTGTTTTGTATTCATTGTATTTATATTTTCTATTTATCATGGATATAAACTTTGTTCTGTGATCTAAGTCGATTAACTAATGAAAATAAATGTTTGGTTATTTCCATGTTGCTGGTTGTATTTTGAGCATATGTTATGAGAAGTCATTGTATTCGGTTACTCATAATATGAGTTATTCATTATTGATGGATTGGAGGGAAATATGAAGCCTAGTATTGTTGTTGTGAGTGTGAATCCAGCAATGGATCTTACCGCTTATATTGACCGTTTATGTTTGGGTCATGTAAATCGTTTTCAGAACGTTGAAATACACCCAGCAGGAAAAGGCATGAATGTCGCATCAGTGTTTGCATTGTTAGGGGGCAATGTCACGCTCTTAAGCTTTTTAGGACAAGATAATGCAGAATCTTTTCACCAAGCCATGAAAAAGCAAGGGATTGTAGACAACAGTATTATGCTTTCTGGTGCGACACGCAGTAACATGAAAATTATTGATTCCGACCAAGTGATTACTGAGTGTAACTTCCCTGGGGCTAAGGTGAGTGAGGTTGACATTGTACGATTTCAGTCTGAATTGGATTTGCTCTCTCAGAATCATAAGACGTTTGTTTTTACTGGAAGCTTACCTCAAGGTTTATCCATTCATCGTTATTGTGAGTGGATGTCACAATTACGATCACAAGGAAAAACTGTTATTTTTGACGGTGCCGATGAGCTTTTGGTTGAAGGTGTTAAATCAAAGCCATCATGGATTAAGCCCAATGAGCATGAAATAATGTCATTATCTTCTTCCGATTCAAATCTCACTGACATAAGTCGACTTATCAAACAACAGATTGAAAATGGAATTGAGCATATGGTTGTGTCCTTAGGCAAGGAAGGACTTTTATATGG
>CAMQZF010000065.1 GCA_947039525.1 uncultured Photobacterium sp.
CCTCAGACTTTTCTGTAACACATGATCACAAAAGCATCATTTTTAGACATGATAAGTGAGAATAAAATTAATTAACCAATTGATTTGTTAATATAAAAAGCGTTTTACCTAAAATCTGTCATCTCGGAGATTCTGGGAATTTATGAAGGAAAGTATCGGCCTGAAATAATAATAAAAGTAATGAGTATTGGCGAATATCACAACTCAGCACACAAGTTTGCGACACTCCTACAAGCGAGAACTCACTTCAATTTTAGGGAATAATGAAAGAGGACATTAAAAGTATTATATATAAATAGTATTATCGTTGAATTGACGAAGAGAATCCAATGCTGTATTCATACTGACAGGATCTGTCATCGTATTTATTTTGAAAAATAAGATATCAAAAGTAATCATTTGTAGCAACTGTGGTGTTACCATACCCAACTGATTGTGTTCTTCGGTATAACTATATGGAAGAACAAAATCTGATAACTGAGCTACCTTTCCTTTACCATAACGAGTTAATGCGATCACTTTAGCGCCATTATTATGTGCTTTTTCAATTGTAGTCAAGATTTCTTGAGTATTACCTCGTGCCGATACTACCAACAATATATCATCTTTATTAAGTAGCGATGCTTGAACGATTTGAATATGATAATCCTGATTGAACTGAACATTAAAACCAGAACGAATAAGCTTATAATTAATATCCGCAGCAACCAATGCCGATGCTCCAATACCTGAAAGTAGAATTTTATTCGCGTTTAATAACAATTCAGCACATTGTTCAATAATATTAAAATCAATCAAACTTAAAGATTGCTCAATCTTATTAGCAAACAAAATTTTCGATTTTTCAATGATAGCTTGAGTTGAATCACTACTTTCAATTTCTGCATATACAGACTGAGTCGATAATTTTTTTGTCTGTGAAGTGAGTGCCGCCAATTTGAGTTTTAAGTCAGGAAATCCACTACAGCCAAGACTCTTGGCATAGCGAATTACAGATGAATCACTAATACCCAGTCTAACTCCAACTTTTGTTGCACTAAATTTAGAGAGGTCAAATTGTTGCTCAATAATAAAGTGGGAAATTTTTTGCTCATTCAAGTTAATTGAATGAGACAGTGCTTTGACTTTATTAATTATACTTTCCATTTATACCTCTATAATTAAATTATTCCGTCACACTGAATTGTACGACGGAATAATATTAACGACTCTAAGCTGTTTTTTCGACAGGATCGGTAAATCCTAATACCATCGAAGCAATAAATCCAACAATCCAAGCACATACTACAGCAAATAAGAAATATGGAATATGTCCTTCACCAACAAGTGGAATTAATGAAAGTCCCGCAGTTCCAAATGGAATAATAATGCCAATTTTAAAAGCTGCTATCATAGCTCCGCCTGCAAAACCACCAATACATCCAGCAATAAATGTTTTACCTAACGGTAGTGATACACCAAATAATAGAGGTTCACCAACACCAAGAATACCGACAGGTAGTGCACCAATAATGGTCTTTTTCAGACGCTCATTTTTTGATTTAAGATATACATAAGCAGCTGCGCCAACTTGCCCCATGCCACCCATAGCTAAAATTGGGAATAAGTAGTTTAGGCCAAATGTTTCAAGAATTTGAGCATGAATAGGGATAAGACCTTGATGCAAACCAGTTAACAGAAGGAATAGGAATCCGCCACCAAGTACACCACCAACAGCAACCGAGCCAGCAGATTCATTAAGGAGTGCAACAGATACTAAGTTACCTAACCACATATTTATCGCATGAGCAATGGGTTGCAATATAAACAGCGCAACAGCAGATGATACTAAAATGGTCACTGTTGGCGTAAAAATAAGATCTAGACTCTCTTTACAGTGATTACGGAACCAGAGCTCAAATTTAGAAGAAAATACACAAACAAGTAGTACAGCAAACATACCACCACCGCCAGGTACTAATACATTACCAAATAATTCAATATTGGCTAAACCCGGTGCAGCCAATACCGCAGCCATAACAGCACCGATTGCAGGAGATGCCTGAAGCTCTTTTGCGGTATTCATGCCAATCATAATGGAAAGTACGGCAAACACAGCTTTTCCAACAACTGTAAATAATAAAAATATGTCTGGATTGGTCGAAAAAAACTCAGGGGAAACAAGTTTAAAAATATTCACTATTCCTAGAATTAAACCACAACCAATTAGAGCAGGTATCGTTGGTACAAATATCGCAGCCAACGTGTTGAATGAACGACGAATAGAAAAAGATTGCGTAGTTGGTATATCTGTTGATATTTCCTCTACCCCAGCTCTTTTCATTCGTTTATTTAGTACTCCGGTAACTTTTGCTGCTGTACCCATACCGACGATAATCTGATATTGCTCTCCTGCATCAACAACGCCTTTAATACCATCAACATCATGCAGTGCTGCCATATTAAACAAAGATCGGTCTTTCAATACAATACGTACACGGGTCATACAATTAGTAAGAGTCGCGATATTATCAAAGCCACCAATATTTTTCTCGATATGTTCAGCAATGAGTTCTAGGTGTTCTATCCTATTTGCCATGTTATTTTCCTTGCTGTAACTGTTGTTTCAGTGATTGAAAGGGTTGCGCGGCAAGAGCAAGCGCTTTAGAAGGGGATGTATCTAATGAGTGCAGTAATACTGCTGCACGAACATTATAATTCACGGTATCTAACAAATTGATTGCTGTTAATTCATCTACCTCACAAATATGCTGTACCATATAATTAGCACGAGTACGTAATTTTTGGTTGTTGGCTTTCACATCAACCATCAAATTTCCGTGAACTTTGCCAAGTTGAATCATTACTGATGTACTTATCATCCCCAGCAACATCTTTTGTGCGGTTCCACTTTTCATACGTGTCGAGCCAGCAAGTACTTCAGCACCAACATCTGGAGCAATAGACAGATCAGCGTGTTGTGAAATAATCCCTAAACCACGAGTACTAAGTGCAATAGTTTTGGACCCAATATGTCTGGCATAATCTAAAGCTGAAATTACGAAAGGAGTTCTTCCACTTGCTGCGATTCCAAGTACTACATCTAGCGAAGTAAGCTGACATTGCTGCAATTTAGCCGGACCTGATTCGATACAATCTTCAATATTTTCCACTGCGGCAAGCATAGCGTCATCGCCGCCAGCAATAATAGATTGAACTAAAGATGAATCAGTTCCAAATGTAGGGGGACATTCTGCTGAATCTAAAACGCCAAGTCGACCACTTGTTCCAGCTCCAATATAGAATAGTCGGCCCCCTTGTTTTATCTGTGTAACAATAATTTCAACTGCTTTCGCTACGTCAGGCAGTACCTTATTAATCGACAACGCAACACTAGCATCATGCGAATTGATTAATTCCAGAACAGTCATTAAAGGCAGTTCGGACAATTGTTTAGTTTCAATATTTTGCTCTTTATTTATAGTAGATGACAACTCACTCATAACTACCTCCGTTGGTGTTCGACAATCAATAATCACTCAAATGTCGACACCCGACAATTTAAATTATACAAATTCGCGATTATTGTCACATAGAATATAAGTACCAATAAATAAGTTATCAATGATTTTAAGTTTTGTATTTATTAAAATATCAAAGAGTAATTGTTAATAATTCACGGTTAGCTACTTAACCTGAGCTGCGGATAAGCATAAACAAAATTCCCAAATTTTTTACGAGAACATAACAACCATAAGGACTTTGGCAATGATTAAATTAGATGCTATTTACACAGGTATTGATAATTTGGTTTGTTATTTACCTTGAAATAGGAATAAAAAAACATAAAAGACCATTTAAATCATCACGAGTGGAGTAATGATGATAGCCATTGCATTTAATCAGTCAGGTTATCGTAACTTTAAAATATTATCTATTAATCATGTAATTAAATATTTGAAAAAGTATTTCCACATTTTTTAGTTACACTCGAATGTTGAAATTAATACAAACAATCCTTGTTTCATTAAGCAGTTAATCTCTTATTCAAATCTGAAGTTACTAAGCATTTTATTATATATCACTTCATAAATTACAAGAGAGTAAAATACCGACTAGGAGTAATATCTAAATACAACAAAGGCCGCAATAAGCGACCGTTTTGTTATTAAGGTTTATCGACTGTTTTTAACACAAGGTATTTCAAATATTTTTTGCGACAAAACAAAATCATGTTTCTTTATACAACCAATATTATACCTTTTGTAGTATCAGTTTATGCTTATGAGAAAGAAGGGTATTCTTTACAACCTAAACGGCTTGATACTACTGCAGCAGAAGCGTGCAGTAATTTAATGAATTCTTCTTTTTTACTTTCCGTAAAACGCATAGTTGGAAGAGAAATACTCATACCCGCAACAACATGATGAAAACGATCATAAACAGGTACCGCTAAACAACGCAGTCCCACTTCTTGCTCTTCATTATCTTCACCGTAACCTTGCGCCCGAACTTTTGGCAATTCAGCGATTAGTTCTTCAATGCATTTATGGGTTTTCGGCGTTGATTTCGTAAATACAACATTTTTCAAGCGTTCACGCACATCATCTTCTGAACGCTCAGCTAATAATACTTTACCGATCGCAGTACTGTACAGTGGATTACGCTTGCCAATACGGGATTGCATACTCAACTTGTACTTTGAATCAATCTTATGGATATAGATGATACTGTCACCATCAAGAGCACCAAGGTGTAACGCTTCCATCGTTTCATCAGAAATTTTACTCATCTCAGAGTGAGCATAAGAAATAATATCAATATTGGATAACGCACCAGATCCAATTTCAAATAATTTCAATGTTAACGCATAACGCTCTGTTTCTCCTTCTTGAGAAACGTAGCCTAAAATTTTCATTGTTTGTAAAAAACGATATACCGTACTTTTCGACATCATCAACCGTTGTGACAAATCACTGATCCCAATTTCTTTTTCTGTACATAGCGTTTCAAAAATTGCCATTGTTTTTTGAACAGAAGATACAGCCTCTGGTTGTTTATTGCTCATTTATTTATCCTATATATACATTGATGCGCGCTTCATAAAGTTATGAACAATTTGAACCGCAATTAACCTTTATTATTCTATGCCACCGACAAAAAATCAATCGTTCTCAAAAAAAATGAAACATCTGTTTCATTTTTATTTCCTTACTAAAAATAAGAATATTAGTTGCATAACAGGTAATCTAATCAACACAACTACAATACACCACAGTAAAAACTAAAATGGTATGTCGAACCTTCAAGACCTTCCATATTTACTACCCAATACCCAGACCGTTGCTGAACACGATCCTCAGTATCTATCATTAATTCCCGCATAGGAATCAACAATAAACGGAATGTAACTGGCGTACCGATACGTGTCGGTTGACTCAACCATACATGACATACATCACCATATACTTGACTCATCAGCACCATTTCACCATCTAAATAGGCATAGTCACATGTATTATGAGACTGCCAATTAATAGCAAAAAAAGTTTGCGATGATAAGTGATATACCGCATGTAAATTATGACGAATACTCAACCATCTCCAATCAGGTTTATTCGAAAAACAGGCAAGTTCAGATGCGGTACAATTTGGCATTAACACATATGCATAACATTGATTACTATCGTATTCTTGTTTTATTGTTTTATTCTTCCTCATAAAATGATGTGTCATCGTTCCACGAAGTGCGATGCCTGTTACTTTTGTGATATCCAAATTGCGTGCATTTTCAGGAAACTGATCATTCCAATCACCTTGACGCACATCCAGTTGAATAGATAGATTTTGTGTAAAAGGTAGGTAAACCCCACACTGCGATACAATATCTCCTCTATTTTGTATCCAATGAAAATGCTGTTTTGCGGCAACCACATAAGGTATTGTCATCGGTTGTATCTTCCCATCCACGGTCAACGTGGTTTTATACAGATCATGCAACTGCATATTACAAATAGTCGTAAAGGCACTGTCTTGTTGAGCTCGAATATCCGAACCCAACATTATGATTTGATCGCCAAAGCAAATGTAACTTTTTTTAGCCTGTAACGTATTGTCATGGTTGTAGAAATCAGCCCCAAAGATTCCAATATCCCCATTCGATACGCCACCGACAAAACGCATGTCATGTTTTACATCCTCGTATTGCCGACAACCGCCATAGTCGGGCAAGGTACGGCCATCGGTCGTAGTTCCCGGTAAAAAACGTTTATCGACCAATGGATACCAGTGGTGATATTGACGATCATCGCTGTCATACAGATATGTCATGCCATCACCGGTGTACCACCCTTTCAGGTTTTCTTCTGTGGTGGTCAAACTTTCATAATTACCAATACGATCAGAATGCAACGAGATACTCAAGGCAAAGCCAGTCCCCCTATGCACCATGCGATCCTGACAGTAAAACAATTGATTACGTGCCTGCTGATCATCCCCCATAATGTGATGGTCTTGATTCAGTTCGCACGCACTTAGCAACACCTGTAATTCGCTTTGGTCGTGATAAAAGCGATCACCATGAAAGGCTAAGTGGTGCTTGATCGCCGACGCTAAACGCAGTTTCATGGTGGCATGACGAGAGGGATAAAAACGCAGTAAGGTCGCCAATGCCGCGATGCCTTCCCCTTCATTTTGTCGCCATCCACGGGCGATGCTACGTCCAGTGACGCATTCCATCAATTTACCGCGATACAAAAAGGGCAATACCGAGTCCATCAGATACGTATCAATCAACGCGTAACGCGGATCCGATACCACTAACCCCGTATCTTGCGTCGCATCCAGCACATGCGCAATACCATTCAGTAAGACCAGCCCGTAACCGCCGATATAGGGAATATTCACATGCTGAAGAAATGAGCCATCACGGTAGAAACCATTGCCCGATGTGACAGGCTCCAGCGTGGTGGGGATCGCCGTCATCGCCAGCGCAATATCGTCATCGTTTTGTTCAAACATGGCACGCAATAACACCACCATCGCCAGATCAACCAAGTTCGCGCCGTGGGCACGCATCGTTGGTCGTGTGGCGCCGGGACCATGGTGCTCCCAATACGGTGTGGGGGTCATATAGCGAGAGGCCCTATTCAGCTTTTCAATCAACTCGGCTGGCAATTCACAGCGCAGCAATGCACAAATAGTATAGAGTGATTTCGGCACCGCGATTTCCCACTCCCACCAGTTACCAGTACAATACGCCCCCGCCACATAGATATGGGTCAATACCATGGTCAACGCATGGATGATCGCATGACGCATATCCGCAGTATGACAATCATGGCAGGTACGATATGCTAATGCCAGATGTTCTATCCGGTAACAGGTATGCTCCATGTGGCGATTATGTACCGTACCATCGTCATTAAACAGTGATAAATCTTTCCATATGATCGGTGTACTATGTTGGGGAGACACTGATAAACCATATTGTAGATCCTGAACCCAATATTGTGCCGTTTTAGCTCGCTGTAACAAGACTGGCACCAATAACGTATGTTCTCGTTGTACCGTTGTTAACCGTGAGGGATAAGTCCAGTTATCCAAAAAACGGGCATAGTCAATAGCCATATGCTCCCTCTTTCTCTTCTATCATCGTGCTTACTCAAAGAAATGGACACCTTCTGATGCCCATTGTTTATACTCTCAATCAATTAACACGGTAAGAGAAGAAATACGCTTCGCCGTCTAGACCTATAGTATCTACTTCCCAGAAACCATCAACCAACGTCACGCGGTCATCTTCATCACTAACAAGGGTGTCACCTATCGATTGTGGAAAGGCAACCTGTACCGCTTTATCCGTACGAGTTGGCTGACTGACCCATACTTTCGCCAGATCGCCATCACGCACCATCAACACCGATAATTCACCGACAGTTTTAACTTGCGTACTGATCTGTGCGGTTTCACTGAACGCGTTTGCGGCTACCACTTTTAGGGTCTTCTCTTCCACCACATGGAAATCTGCTGTTTGGGCGACAATATTAACATCTGGGTTACCGCCATAATCGGCAGTTTGCTCAGCATTGTAGGTAGGTAATAACACATAGCTGTACGCGGTTTTGCTGTCATTGTTGTGCTCAATCTGCGTTTGCAGTGCCCACCCTGACACGCGGGTGTCGTCCATCTTATTGAGGTTTTCCGGATACAACACTTTCCAGTCACCATTACGTGAATGGTATTTCATCGTAACCGATTGTGCCGTTGGCAAGTACACGCCCAAGGCAGATCCGTCTACATTACCCGCCACATGGAAGCTATTGACGGGCTTAGCAATCTGATTGTTTTCCGGTGTCCACTGTGCACCGTCAACAGTTAATGCGTTAGTGCCATTTTCATTCAGCTTACGATTATCAATAACCGTGTATCCCTTGTTGCCTTTGGCCGAAAAATCCGTCCCTAGTGCGACGATTTCATCATCAAACATAAAATAGGATTTCTTCACTCGCAGCGAGTTGTTGTGGTTATAAAAATTCGCTCCATACAGACCAATATCACCATTAGATGCCCCACCCACCCATGTCATGTCTTTCTTGGTGTTGTCATACTGACGGCGGCCACCACAATCCGGCAAGGTCGCGCCATCTGTGGTCGTTCCAGGCAGGTAACGTTTATCCACCAGAGCATACCAATCGGTGTACTGATGGCGGTCAGCATCATACAGGTACGTCATACCGTCACCGGTATACCACCCTTTTAAGTTTTCATCCGTGGTGGTCAAGCATTCATAGTTACCTATACGGTCTGAGTGCAATGACAATGACAAGGCATAGTTATTGCCACGATGCACCACGCGGTCTTGGTTGTAGAACATGAAATTACCCGGTGCGGCCGCTTGTGGTTTCAAATCTGCATCTGTCATGATGCGATCCGCCACAGACAACAAATTCAGATCGCCAGTGGTCGCAAAGTAGGTATCTGGATCGAGGGCTAAATGCGATTTAATTAACGCCCCTAAACGTGCTTGTGTCTCAGCATCACGGGAGTCATAAAACGATAACAACGCATTCAAGGCGCTGCGGCCTTCCGCATGATTTTGCACCCAGCCACGGGCAATGGCACGGCCACTCACCGCATCCATCATTTTGCCTTCATACATGAACGGCTCCACCGCCGAGAACAAGTATTCGTTGATGGTCTGATAACGTGCATCACTCAAATCAATCCCGGTGTCCGTGATCGCATTCATCACTTTACCGATCCCGGATAGCAAGGTGACACCATAGGTGCCGATATACGGGATGTTGGCGTGTTGAATAAAGCTGCCGTCATCGTAGAAACCATTCGCCGTGGTCACAGGTGCCAATACCGTCGGTAAGGCATCAATCGCCATCTTGATATCGGCATCATTTTGTTCAAATGCGCCACGCATTAAAACAACTAGCGATAAATCGACTTTATTCGCGCCTTCAGCCGCCATTGGCTCACGGGTTGCCCCTTCGCCATAGTGTTGCCAGTTTGGATCCGGTACAAACCAGCGAGTCGCGTCATTGGCCATCTTCACAATGGTATCAAATTGGGCTTGTTGTCGTTCCGTAATGTGGTCTTCCATCAAAGACAACGTGTCGTACAGTGATTTCGGTACAGCTATTTCCCATTCATACCAGTTGCCAGTCGAGGCTTTCCCTATGGCGTAATAGTCTTTCAACATGAAATCCAGACCATACAAAATGTCATCACGCATGATGTCAGTGGCTAATTCATCAAAACTGTTGTACGCCAACGCCATAGTTTTAATGTAGTTAAAGCTGGCTATCATGTTTTTGTTGTGCACGACACCAGTATCATTACTGACTAGCACATGGGTCGCCCACAAGTGATCGGCTTGATCACGCACCATGCTTTCCTGCGCACGACGACCTGCATCAAAACGAGAGGCTAAGACCTCTTTATAGATCTCTTTTTCTCGTTCTTCAGCGGTTAACACCATCGGGTACGTCCACTTATCAATGATTTTTTCGTACTGGATCTCAACCACCTCTGGCGGCATAGGGATCGACGGTTCAAGCGGAATAGCAGGGATCGACTCTGATGTAAGGCCATCTGAATTCAGATCATCAGAATGACAACCACTCAAAGCCAGGGTTAACGCAATCGCCACTGTCGACAACGACAAGCGAGTAAAAGACGGAGTTTTCATAAAAGAGTCTCTATATATCCATAAAAAAGAGAGAAAAAAAGCGCTGCCCCTGAGGGAGTAGCGCTTTAATTACTGTTATGCAGTCAACTCGTCACCCGCATTACAGGTTGTAACTGAAGTGGTAAGGTGCACCATTAAGACCATTTGTATCAATCTGCCAATAACCATCCACTAATCCGACGCGATTATCTTTGTCTTCCACCTTAGTATCCCCCAAGGCCTTAGTGAATTTAACGCTGACAGGCTCACCCGTACGCGTTGGCTGGCTAACCCATACTTTCGCCACATTACCTTCACGTACCATCAGTACAGACAGTTCACCTTTGGTTTCTACCACTGCACTCGTTTGCGGTTCGACACTGAATGCATTTGCGGCAATCGCGTTTTGCGTTTTCTCAATCACCACATGCAGATTTGGCGTTTGTGCCGCAATTTCGACATCTGGGTTATTCCCGTACTCCGTAGTTTGCGCTGCCGTATGCGTCGGTAGCATCACGTAGGCATAATCATCCACTTTGTCTGCCCCTGTTTGATGGTTAATCAACGTCTGAAGCACATACCCCTCTACCGTCGGATTATCCATTTTCTCATTGTTCAGTGAGTACAAAGCTCCCCAATTGCCCATACGATCATCCCAACGCAATTCCGCTTTCTTCGCTGTTGGCAAGTAAATACCTAATTGTGAACTTGCTACGTTACCTTCTACGTGGTAGGTCGTATTGGCGGTAATGTTTGCATAATCATCACTAATATCAGCTTTCTTTGGCGCCCAAATCGTACCATCTACCGTAATCGTGTTAGAACCATCTTGCTTCAATATACGGTTTTCAATATACGTTGCCACGCCCCACGGTTTTTCTGACTGCACATCAGAACCCAACATAACGATTTCATTATCAAACGCGAAATATGACTTCTTCGCCGATGTTTCGAAGTACTTACCATTGGTCACCCCCTGGCTAGAGTTAAAGAAATCTGCCGCAATGACACCAAACTCACCGTTTGACGTACCACCGACCCACTTCATGCCCGCTTTCTTATTACCGTAAGTATTACGACCAGTACAGTCACCTAAATTTTCACCGGTGGTGGTTGCCCCTTGCATCTTGCGCTGATCAACTAATGGATACCAGTTTGTAAACTGATTATGATCGGCGTCATACAAATGCACCATACCGTCGGCCGTATACCAACCACGGGTGTTTTCTTGCACATTTGGCAAACATTCATAGTTACCGATACGGTTTGAGTGTAGTGATACGGCTAAGGCGAAACCGTCTCCACGGTGCACCATGCGATCCATGCTGTGGAATAAGAAGTTACCTTGAACTTCACCCTTTGCAGTGATGGTGGTGTCATTTAAGATACGCTCTGCCACATCCAGCACTTTAAAGTCAGTCGCTTTGGTAAAGAAGGTATCAGTATCGGTTTGCAATTGCTCTTTGATCGTTTCACCCAAACGCTGTTTCACGTCGCCTTCACGCGAGTCGTAGTAACGCAGGAGTACAGAGAGTGCACCACGCCCTTCACCTTTGTTCTGTGACCAACCTCGAGCAATAGCACGGCCTGATACCGACTCCATCATCTGGCCTTTAAACAAGAACGGTGCAACGGCACTGAATAGGTACTCATCCACCAGCTTATAGCGATCGTCATCCAATGAGATACCGGTATCGTCCAGCATCACCATAATACGGGAGATATTCGACAGTAAAATCATGCCATACGTGCCGATATAGGGAAGATCTTGGTGTTGAATGAATGAACCATCCGCATAGAAGCCGTCGCCAGACGTTACAGGATCAAGTACGACCGGCATCGCATCCAACGCCATTTTGATCTCTTCCATGTTCTCATCAAAGATACCGCGCTGTAACACTACCATGGAGGTATCAACACGGTTAGCACCCGTATTTGTCATTTCTGGTTTTGGAGAGTTACCCGCGTGTTGCTTGGTTGGATCCGGCAGTTGAGCGCGCGATGCGTCGATGATGTCTTGCATCATGACTTCAGGTACATGGGTATAAATCAATGAGGCGATATCGTGAATGATCTTCGGTGTACCAATCTCCCACTCGTGCCAGTTGTCTTTTTTGTGTGGGATCAGATCAGCGTTATAGAAATCTTTCAGTAGGAAATCCATACCAAACAGAATGTCAGCCAGCACTTCATCGGTGGTAAAGGTTGGATCATTCAGCGTGTAAGCCACTGCAAGATCACGTAGACGGGAAAACGAAGTTTTGGTTGCCATCGCATTCACCGTTTGGCCATCACCATAATCTTTATACAGATCGGAAGAGCGTCGTGTAGGGAAAGAGTGTAGGCTATAGTGTAG
>CAMQZF010000066.1 GCA_947039525.1 uncultured Photobacterium sp.
TGCCATTTTGGCATAGAATATTCCATATGCAATTAAATGACGTATATCATGGTTGTTTAAGGATGAAATCGACCAATAAAACTGGAACCATATTCTTTGTTATTTTTATTAGGGATTAAGACGAAATATCGAATTTGAGTTAACAATAATTAATGATGTTGAATAAAAAAAAGAGACTAAGTACTGAACACTTAGATTATGTTGATGATAAGTCTTCCGCTTTGTTGCTGAATACGCCAAAGAATGCCCGTATTTTATTATGGGTTATTTTATTATTTTTTGTCGTTGCGGTTATTTGGGCGGCATTAGCAAAAATTGATAAAGTGACGGTTGCTATGGGTAAAGTGATTCCATCGGCACAGTTACAGATGATTCAAAATTTAGAAGGTGGTTTAGTTCAAAAGATTTTAGTAAAAGAAGGGGAAGTGGTTCATAAAGGACAGACGCTTTTATTAATTAATGACACACAATTTGTATCCGACTTTCAATCTAAACAATCTCAACTGTCTGCGGCTCAGGCCGACAGTGTTGGTATGAACGCGTTATTAAATAGTGTGATTGTGGATAAATCAAAAACTAAAGATTCATGGGAACAGAGTGTAGTGATTAAGCCGCACCCTTTGATCTTTTCAGATACTTTTAGTCATAACCATCCTGATTTGGTTGTACATCAGGAAAATGAATATGGCGATAAACTCAGTAATTTAGAAAACCAATTGTCCGTTGTGGCCCAACAGATTCAACAGAAACGCCAGAGCTTGTTAGAAGCTAATTCTAATGTAAGCAGTCTGGTCAGCAGTTTGGCTATTGCACAAAAAGAATACAATATGACCGCTCCCCTAACAACAGATGGGGTAGTACCTGAAATTCAATTATTAAAACTGCAGCGACAACTGAATCAAACGCAACAACAATTAAACTCAACACGTTTACAAGTTCCATCATTACGCTCTGCGATTCAAGAAGCGATCTTACAGCGCATTGATATTGCATCAAAGTTCCGTGCGAATATTCAAACCCAATTAAATAGCACCAGTGTAAAAATTGCGAGTTTATCGGAAAGCCAAGTGGTCTTAAAAGATCGAGTACAGAGAACGGTTGTCGTATCACCAGTTAATGGCACGATCCAACGTATTTTTGTGAATACTATTGGTGGTGTGATTCAACCAGGTATGAACATTATTTCTATTGTACCCGCAGGTGATCAACTATTAATTCAAGCGAAAGTGGCACCGCGTGATATTGCTTTTTTACATCCAGGCTTGAAGGCGATTGTTAAATTAACCGCGTATAACTTCAGTAATTACGGTGGATTAAAAGGTATTGTGCAAACGATCAGTGCGGATACCATTCAAGATAAAAAAGGGACCAGTTATTATCAAATTACGGTGAAAACTGATCGTAATAATTTGATTGGTTCGGAAGGACAAAGTTTACCGATTATTCCTGGTATGACCGCATCAGTGGACATTGTTACAGGGCGCAGAAGCGTCTTGAATTATTTATTAAACCCAGTGCTTAAAGCTCGTCAAACTGCATTTAGAGAGTAATTTATGAAAAAAATAAGCATTAAATCCCATGCTTTGCTTATTGGTTTAGCTTTTGTTTCTGCCCCATCTTTTGCTCAATCGTTAGAGCAGTCGGTGGCTGAAACCTTAAATAATAACCCTAATATTCACATGGCTTACAATCAGTTTATGACTAATCATGAATTGATTCGTGCGGCAAAAGGTGCGTATTTACCTTCGTTAAACCTATCTGCAGGAGCCGGTTATAACGATTACAACGATGCCAGTACACAAGGAACGTATCAGCCACATGATGTTATGGTCAGTTTGCGTCAGTTATTATGGGATGGCTCAAAAACTTATAACAACATCAAACGTACGGAAGCGGAAACGGAAGCGGATCGTTATCAGTTACTTTCCTCTGCGCAAGATCAGGCTTTGACCACGGTTAAAGCTTACTTGGATGTACTACAAGCTGAGCAAGTTTTAACGTTATCAAAAGCCAATTATAAAGAACATCAGAAAATGTACGTGAACATCAAAAAACGTACGGATGCAGGGATTGGTTCTATTGCCGATTTGTATCAAATGGACGGACGCTTAGCTCGTTCTCATGCAAACTTATTGGCTGCAGAAAGTAATTTAAATGATAAAACCACCGAGTTCATTAAAAGTGTTGGTGCGTTGCCAAACAAATTAGTTACGCCTGAAGTGGATACGAATTACTTGCCAACATCGCTAGCAGAAGCCTTGCAGCAAGCGAAAACCAATAATCCGGTTATGCATTTAGCAGCGAACGATATTCTTGCCGCAGATCGTCAATATGATCAAGCGAAAGGGAATTTTTACCCGACATTTTCAGCGGTAGCTTCTCAACAATGGGGCCAAAATCTGAACGGTTCTCCTGGTAAAGTTGATGAGTTTAAAGCTGAAGTTCAAATGAATTATAACTTGTTTAATGGTGGAACGGACACAGCAAAAGCCCGCAGTGCGGCGTATCAAATCAATAAAGCGAAAGACATTCGTGATCGTGCTTATATTACTTTACAAGAAGGAACTAAACTGGCTTGGAGTGCAATGCAGTTAACGAAGCAACAGATTCCTTATCTTGAAGAACATGTCGATGCTTCTGCCCGTACCGTCATTGCTTATGAAAAACAGTTTCAGATTGGTCAACGGACTTTATTGGATGTGTTGAACAGCGAAAATGAATTATTCCAAGCGCGTAAAGCTTACTTACAAGCACATTTTAATGGTATTTATGCCAAATATCGTATGTTAAATGCGACAGGTTTAATTTTGAATGAAATGCGTGTTGATGTCCCAAATGCTTGGAATCAATCAGCTCAATAAGGAATAGATTGTGAGAAAAACAACAATAGTCGTTGGCGCTATGACGCTTTTTTTGTTTGGCTGTGCGACCCAAGTACCACCAAATCCACCCGTTGCAGTCCAAAAGTTTGACCTTCATGATAATGACGGTGATGGTGTGATTAATGCGCGGGATTTTTGTGCGAAAACACCAAATTTAGCCGTAATTAATAATGATGGTTGTCCAATTGAAGTTAATCAAGATAAAGACAACAGTATTAATGTGCTGTTTGCGAATGATCAATCGGTGATTCCTGATTCTTTTGACGCTGAAATTAAGCAAATGTCGGATTTCTTAATGCAATTTCCGACAGCTCATATTGAGCTACAAGGGTACGCGAGTCCTGTGGGTAACAGTGAACACAATTGGCAGCTTTCTGAATCGCGTGCTTTAGCGGTGAGACAAGCACTGATGAATGATGGCGTGTCAGTTGATCGTATTTTAATTAATCCACATGGAGATTCAGATCCTGTTAAGGCACTGACATCAGAAGATACGAACACATTAAGCCGTCGTGTTACGGCTAAAGTGGTTGGTTCGCAAGGTGGCGTTGTGAAGCAGTGGACCATTTATACTGTACGCAGTAATTAATAGGTAATAAATAGGTAATAAATCGTGATGCTGTACAAACGGAGTAAGTGGAGCTGCTTTTTACTGGGTATCTCTATTTCCTTTCATATTTTTGCCGTCACTTTATCAGCTCACAATTTAGCCATTATCTCGCGCGTTTCTGCTTTTTATGGGGAGCGTGCGGGATTGCGTGTTCGAGCATGGCAAACCTTATTATTAAAGGAGCGTCATGCTTCTGTTATGAGCCAATTGAATGCCGTTAATCAATTTTTTAATCAGATGGTATTTATTAGTGATGAGAGATTATGGGGAGAAAAAGATTATTGGGAAACACCTTATGAGTTTTTAGGTGCTGGAGGTGGCGATTGTGAAGATTTTAGCGTAGCAAAATACTTTTCGTTACTTCAGTTAGGCATACCTGATTACAAATTACGGTTAGTGTATGTGAAAGCGTTAACGTTAAATGAGTTTCACATGGTGGTTGCATATTATCCGACACCCAGTTCCATTCCCTTAATTTTAGATAATTTAATTGCTGCGATTAAACCAGCAAATGAACGCCCCGATTTATTGCCTATTTACAGTTTTAATGGCAGTAAACTTTGGATCATCAAACAGCAAGGTGAAACTCAATTGGTGGGTAACGCTGATCGCTTGAGCTTGTGGGATGATCTTCAACAACGTATGAATTCTGGTCGTTTTAAACGCCCGATTATTGATTTGGATGAGTAGTTTTATGACTTTCAAACGACAGCTGTTAATTCTTATGCTGATTGTTTTTTCTTTATTGATTGTTTCTGTGTTTATGATTCAATTTCAAACCACACGAAACTATTTGAAACAACAACAGACCACAGAGTTGAATAATGCTGTTACCGCAGTAGGGATGACATTAGCGCCTTATCTTGCTAAAGATGACATGGTATCAGCAAATACGGTGTTACGTGCCATGTTTGATAACAGTGTTTATCATTCAGTTAGCTTACAACGTCTTGATAATGGAAAAACACTGACTCAATCGTATTCGACAGTTGTGCAAGGGGTACCGAGTTGGTTTGTTGATATGATTAATATTGCTCCAATTAAAAGCAGCAGTATTATTACCAGTGGTTGGTTACAACTCGCACGTTTGACAGTGATTAGTAGCCCAATTCAAGCTTATCAACAATTGTGGCAGGCCAGCACACAAATCTTAATTTATTTTATTGGCATCTTTATTTTTCTTTTTTTAACATTATATTTATTGCTTAAGGCGATTTTTAAACCATTGGAGTTAATTCGAGATCAAGCAATTTTGATCACGAAGAATCAATTTTCAGAACCCATGCCTTTGCCTCAAACCTCGGATTTGGCCTATTTGGTTACGGCGTTTAATCAAATGACGGAACAATTAAAGTCACATTTTCAACAACAAGCAAAAGATGCTGAAAAATTACGAGTTCGAGCATATCAAGATCCTGTTTCTGGTCTTGCGAATCGTGACTATCTATTGACACAACTGGATGCATGGTTAGATGCGAAAATGGATGGTGGTGTTATGTTATTGAAAGTGCATAGCATTGAGGCTCTATACAAAAAAAATAATTATCAACAAGCTGAAATTGATGTGAAAAGGCTGGCGTCGCGTTTATTAGCGATAGCCCCTTCTGATTCTGTTATTGGTCGTTTGAGTCAATCAGAGTTTATGTTGATTGTTGATCATGCCGATGCGAATGAATTAATGGGATTAGGTAAGCTGATGTTAAATATAGCCGATGACCTGCAACCGAATCCTTTAATGAGTGAGAAATATCAAGCGGTGGTTGGTATTGTGGCAGAAAATCAAAATCAAAGCCGTACGCAAATTTTAGCACAGTTAGATAATGCGGCAGTGGATGCGGAATCGAACCTTAATCTTCCACTGAGTATTTCTGAGTCGGTGAATCTAGAAAATACGTTCGGTAAGCAGCAATGGAAAGGATTAGTATTAGAGGCGATTGCAAATAAACAATTTAAATTTAAAACACAGCATGCCGTTGATTCAAATGGTCATACTTTGTATGAAGAGTTGTTTGCTTACATTCAACAGGGATCGAATATTTACAATGCTCGTCAATTCTTACATAGCGTCGAAAGTATGGATATTGGCGCTCAATTAGACATGTATTTGATTGATCTTGCCTTTGAGCGCGTTCGTTTAAATCCGACAACGTATCCAGTTGCATTGAACATTACGCAAAGCAGCATTAATAACATTGGTTTTATTCGTTGGTTAGCCAGTAAATTAAGCGCAAATCAAGATTTGCAACACAGCATAGTGTTTGAATTGCCTGAAAGTAGTTTTATTAAAAGCTTGGATAATGTGAGTGCCTTGTGTGATGTCATTCATCAACAAAATTACCGTTTTGGTATTGACCGCTTTGGACATCAATTCAGTGCGATGGGGTATTTAAGTGAATTTCATCCTGACTACGTTAAATTAGACTTTGCCTATACAAGCTCGATTATTGATGAAAATAAGTGTGACGCATTAACTTCTATTATTCAGGCGACGAAAAATTTAAATATTGTCTCTATTGCGACGCGCATTGAAACGGTTGAGCAACAACAAAAATTGGCCGTACTGAATATCAATGGTTTTCAAGGCTATGTGGTGGATAAACTCAAATCGAGTGAGAAAGTATAATGAAAGATCCTTTATTACAGTCTTTGGTCTACGTTAGTCGTTTTTATGGACACGCAAATTCGCCTGATGCCATGATTGCGGACTTGCCGCTGTCAAACGGATTGCTTACTCCTCATTTGTTTTCTCGTGCTGCTGAAAAAGCAGGGCTACAAGCCAAATTAGACGAAGTTGATTTAACCGATTTATCGTCTTTGGTGTTTCCAGTGGTGGCATTATTAAAAGAAAACAGTGCGTGTGTTGTCCTCAGTTTGGATTTGGAAAAACAAGAGGCTGAAGTTGTCTTACCTCACGGAGAGGGTCACTCAGAATGGATTGCCTTATCGACGTTATTAGAAAGCTCAACTCGAAAGGTGTTTTTGATTAAAAAGCGTTTTCAATATGATGAGCGATCACCTGAGATCCTAAAGACACGAGATGGGCATTGGTTTTGGAGCACTTTGTGGGAGTCTCGTAAGATTTATCGTGATGTCTGTATTGCATCGATTTTGATTAATCTTTTTGCGATTGCTTCCCCATTATTCAGCCGCATTGTGTACGATAAAATTTTACCCAATCAAGCGTATTATTCCTTATGGGTGCTTTCTATTGGTGTGACCTTAATATTTGGATTTGATTTGGTTTTGCGATTAATGCGAAGCTATTTCATTGATATTGCAGGTAAAAAATCAGATATTTTATTGTCAGCCAAAATTTACAGTAAAGTGATGGGGGTTCGTATGGAAGCGAAGCCTCATTCGGTCGGGGCATTTGCTCGTCACTTACAAGAGTTTGAATCCATTCGAGAGTTTTTTACATCGGCTACGGTTTCTTCTTTGATTGATTTGCCTTTTGCGTTGTTATTTTTAGTGATCATTGGCATGCTTTCAGGACCTTTAGTGTTCATTCCTTTGGTTGCTGTGATATTTCTTGCGGTATACAGTTTTTTTATTCAAGCGCCGTTACGACGTACGATTGAAGAAGGTTCTCGTCTATCCTCTCAAAAGCATGCGAATTTAATTGAAAGTTTGAGCGGTTTAGAAACGGTGAAAATGTTTGGTGCACAAAATCAATTCCAATATCGTTGGGAAGAAGCCGTTGCACATATGTCAAGTTGGTCAATAAAATCCCGTCGTTTAACGGATTCTGTGCAAAATACAGCGGGTTTTTTACAAAACTTTGTTCGTGTAGCGATGATCGTTTTTGGTGTTTACTTGATTGCTAATGGGCATTTATCCATGGGTGGTTTGATTGCTTCGACCATGCTAAGTAGCCGTGCTGTTGGACCGATGGTGCAATTGGCCATGCTATCTACACGTTATAATCAGGCAAAATCAGCGATGACTATCATTGAGCAATTAATGAATATGCCAATGGAGCAGGAAGACGGCCAACGTTATATTCATCGTCCTATCATGAAGGGCAAGATTGAATTTAATAAGGTGTCTTTTAATTATCCAAATAGTCCTAACTCGGCGTTAAAAGACGTGAGCTTGGTGATTAATCCTGGTGAAAAAGTCGGAATTATTGGGCGTATTGGCTCAGGAAAAACCACGTTAGAGCGCTTGATTATGGGCTTGTATCGCCCTATTGAAGGTTCAGTTAGTATTGATAATACGGATTTAAATCAACTTCATCATTTGGATATTCGTCGTAACATCGGCTGTGTACCTCAAGATATCACGTTATTTTATGGTTCGATTCGAGAGAATATTATTCTTGGACGTCCTTTAACATCGGATCAGGATATTTTACTGGCAGCAGAACGTTCAGGTGTCAGCAGTTTCACTCAGCAAGATCCTGCGGGTCTAGAAAAGCAAGTGGGTGAAGGTGGGCGTGAGTTATCAGGAGGACAGCGTCAATCCGTGGCGATCGCTCGTGCTTTAGTTGGAAAGCCACCAGTCTTATTATTAGATGAGCCAACCAGCAGCATGGATAACCGCTCTGAAATGTACATTAAGCAGCAATTGCGTCAATTGAGTCCAGAGGAAACTTTGATTTTGATTACGCATAAAACGACCATGTTGGAAGTGGTGGATCGCTTAATTGTCATGGAGCAGGGACGTATTGTAATGGATGGGCCTAAAGAGCAAATTTTAGCTCAACTCCGAGAAGGTAAAGTGGCTCGATCACCTCGTAATCCATCCTAACTGTCGAGTATGAAAGCCGCCTGATGGCGGCTTTTTCTTATCTATGGTAAAAGCTTATTCTGTCTTATCTTTTTTTTGAAAACTGAGGTGTACATGCCACGATTACGCGTTTTTGTGTCTCAATCAACCAATCCATGGTTTAACTTAGCAATGGAGGAAACGCTCTTTCGAGCCATGCCTGCAGATCAGCAGGTTTTATTTCTTTGGCGTAATGCAGATACTGTCGTGGTCGGGCGTGCTCAAAACCCATGGAAAGAGTGCAACACTGCAAAGATGGAGGCAGATTCAGTATTATTGGCTCGTCGTCAAAGTGGTGGTGGGGCGGTATTTCATGATTTAGGCAATACCAACTTTACGTTTATGGCGGGGAAGCCTGAATACAATAAGTCGATTTCAACAAGCATTATTTTACAAGCGCTTGCCTCTTTGGGAATTGAAGCCATCGCAACCGGTCGTAATGATCTTGTGGTGCAGACCGAAGAGGGAGAGCGTAAGTTTTCAGGCTCAGCATACCGTGAAACCATGGATCGTGGTTTTCATCACGGTACTTTATTGTTAAGTGCAGACTTAAGCCGACTGGCGCAATATTTGAATCCTGACCCTAAGAAGTTAGCTGCCAAAGGGATTGAATCAGTACGCGCTCGAGTAACGAATTTAAATGTATTAAAAGCGGATATTGATCATGAGCAAGTCTGTGATGCGATCATGGCGGCATTTTTTGATTATCATCAAGAAAGTGTAGATGTTGAACTGATTTCACCGGATCATTTGCCGGACTTACCTAAGTTTGCTGAAACGTTTGAAAAACAACGAAGTTGGGAGTGGAATTTTGGTCAATCGCCAGAGTTTACTCACAGTCTGGATGAACGTTTTACGTGGGGTGGGGTTGAGATTAAATTAACGGTAAAAAAAGGCCAAGTGGAAGCGGCGACCATTTTTACTGATAGCTTAGATCCTGAGCCGTTAGAGTTTTTAGCCACTCAATTAATAGGGATTGAGTATGATCCTGAGAATTTGGCATTGATATGTGCTCAAGTCAGTGAAAAGCAGCCAAATAGTCATGAAGCTCTAATGGATATCGGGCACTGGCTTAAATGCGAAGTTGCGTAATTTTATCGGTCAGTAGTGATTAGCTTATAATGATATTTCGTTAATGTTTAATAGGGGTATAATTGATATCCCTATTTTATACTGAGTAATAGTTAATTGATTGATGATAATTAACTCTGTTCGAATATTATTTAACATCCAGTAAACACTTTGGATTAGAAACGTTTTACTGACATGAAGTTAAAGCTGAGTTTTTATCATCCTTTATAATCACAAATTTTTTATAAATATTCATTTTTTTTGATAATAATCGTTACTGACTTTTCTTAAAAACGAACTGAATATTGGTCTAGAGATTCAATAAATAGTATTAATATTGTTTAATAAAAATGTTATTTAGAAAATATCAAATTGGCTTGTTTTTTTAAATTCTAGGTGGGTTAGATCAGATATAGCCCCTGTTTAGGGGCGCTATATAATTAATCTTTACTCTATTCTTTGATAGCAATGAGTGTCATTTAATTTACTGCTTCGATAATACTTCTTCAAATAATACTGCCATTAATTTTTGACCATGTTCTGTTGTCCAATCTTGAGCCAGTTCCGCAATTAATTGGTTGGTTGATGTCAGTGTCACACCATTTGATTCCATTCGACGTAACGCAGTCTCATCAGCTAATGTGGTTGGTGATCCTGAACCATCAACCACCACTTGTACTTGATAGCCTTCTTGAACCGATGTCAGTGCAGGATAAACGACACAAACATCCGTGGTGATGCCAGCAATAATTAAATTTTTTCGACCTGTTTCCGCCACGGCTTTGGCAAAACTTGGATCTTTCATTGCATCGACAATACCAGCTCTTTGAATGCGCAGTGCGTACGCTTCGGGTACGGCCTGCTGTAATTCGTCAAACAATAATCCTTGCACGTTATTTTCTTGGCTTGACGTTAGAATCAGTGGCATACCGGTTTCTTTTGCTGCACGAGCTAAAGCCAGTGTATTTCGTTTAATCTGTGCCGAATCGGCAGAGTGAACCCATCCCATGGTGCCAACTTGATGGTCAATTAATAACATGGCACTGTTTTTTGGTGTGAATAATGTATTTTCATTGTGTGATCCTTAGTGTGATTGTTTCATTGTTTGGAATAGCTGTTGGATGTTTTGATGGCCTATTTTGGCGTTCTCATAACTGGTGTGGACTGATGGTCCTGTTGGTAAAATCGGTTGTGCTAGAGAGGAAGCTGAAACAAAAAGAACTTCACTGTTATCGCTCTCTGCTGTGATTTCTAATTCTGAAACCGGATCAATTAACACCAGTTGTTGCGTTTTTAGTGGTGCTCCAGAAATGGACACTTTACCTTTCAGTACGTAAATAAATCGAGAATCTTGCTCTTGCACTGGTGAGTAATGCCACTTTGCTTCTTTGGTTGCCAAAGTGACGTGAAAGTAGCTCATATCAATAACATGTTGAATTGGGCTTTGTATCTCAGCGTATTCACCAACTAAGATTTTTGTGGACGTATCCTGCTCTTTAACAATGGGAACGTCTTCAGCAGAGACACCTTGATAATGTGCGTCTCCCATTTCAATGTTTTTTGGCAACGCCGTCCAAAGTTGGAAAGCTTCAAAATTACCGTCTTCTGCGGTTAAGGTTTCTTTATGTAATGCGCCAGCCCCTGCGACTAAAAGTTGCACGCTACCACTTGGCAATTTAACGACGTTACCTTTTGAATCTTCATGAGTCAGATTCGATTGAATAACATAACTAACGGCGGCGATACCTGAGTGACCATGAAAATCAAATCCGGCTTTGGTTTGTGTCGAATTTAATTGGAAGTGATCCCACATTGTAAAAGGATTTAATTGCTGCAGATTATCTTGTCGTATAAAGCTGGTTATTGGTCCATGACGAAGACCGGTGTAGTTTGATTTAATCACGATAAACTCCTTCTGTTTGATGGAATAAGTTTATGACGAAATAGATTAATTGATTAGATAGTATAGTTAAGTTTATTTATCCCATATTTGTGACCAATTGAATGATTGATTTAAATGAGATTAAGGTCTTTGTGAATGTTGTTGAGATGGACAGCTTTGTTGGTGCAGGTAAAAAATTAGGTATGCCTTCAACGACTGTTAGCCGTAAAGTTCAGCAATTAGAAAATGCGTTAGGGGTACGCTTATTGAATCGAAGTACTCGTAAATTATCTTTGACTAATTTGGGTGAAATTTATTATCAACAAATGTCTCCCTTTTTGCATGCTATGGAAGAAACGAACCAATTGGTGCAACAAAATCAACAAGTACCTCATGGATTGATTCGAATTACGGCGCCTTTTGATTTTTCTCTATATTACTTACAGACAATAATTAACGATTTTCTTGATACTTATCCAGAAGTGAAGATTGAACTTATCGTTAATGACAACCTGTTGGATATGATTGATCATAATGTGGATATTGCTTTTCGTTCAGGAGAGCTTTTAACCCCGACAGTCATTGCCAGAAAAATACTTCGCAAACAAATAATCTATTGTGCCAGTGGAAGCTATCTTAAAGAGTATGGCGTACCGAACTCACCGAGTGACTTAATTGATCATGATTGTCTTTTGTGGCGACAATCGGAAGGGAAGCAATATTGGACATTTGCTGATGAAAACGGATTAAAAGAATTTCCGGTTCAAGGACGTTTTGCTGTGGACAATACCCATTTACACATTAATGCGGTACTTGGGGGAAGAGGGATTGCTCGGTTGCCTGAAGGGCTTGCTGAGTAATATATTGACCGTGGGGAATTAGTGCCTATTTTATCTGAATATACTTATGAATCTGGAAATATGTATATGGTGTACCCATCTCATCGATTAATACCTCAAAGTACACGTTTATTTATCAATCATGTTATGGATACTTTTCATTGTTGATGTATTCGCTTTGTTAAACACATTCAAGATTCTTTTGCTTTTAGTAACATCTCTCTTGATGAACATTTATTTTTTTATTAAATTTCTATTTTTTAATATAAAGAATCTTGATTCCATTTAGTCAAATTATGTGGTTTTCTAACATGTTTTGGATAAATAAGTAAAAAGTTGGAGTTTGAAGTAGTCGACTACTTTTTCTATCTACACTTTTTGGTCATGCCTCTAATTTATTGAATTGAGCTATAATCAGAGTTTTACGGGGA
>CAMQZF010000067.1 GCA_947039525.1 uncultured Photobacterium sp.
CACCACTTGAAATGGCTACCGAAGAAGAAATTCGTCAATTCATCAAAGCAGGTCCAGGCTCTCTAGGCCCTGTCGGTCTAGATCTTCCATTTATCGTGGATCGTACTGTTGCCGTCATGAGCGACTTTGCTGCCGGTGCTAACATCGATGATAAACACCATGTTGGTATCAACTGGGGTCGTGACGTTGAGCTTGGTCGTGTAGAAGACCTACGTAATGTCGTTGAAGGTGATCTAAGCCCATGTGGTCAAGGTACCATCATGCTTAAGCGTGGTATCGAAGTCGGTCATATCTTCCAATTAGGCAAAGCTTACTCTGAAAAGATGAACTGTGGTGTATTGGATTCAAACGGTAAAAATACCATTCTAGAGATGGGTTGTTACGGCATCGGTGTATCACGTGTAGTGGCATCCGCTATCGAGCAAAACAACGATGAAAATGGCATTATTTGGCCTGATGCGTTGGCCCCTTTCCAAGTTTCTATTGTGCCAATGAACATGGCAAAATCTGAAGAAGTGAAAGAAGCCGCAGAGAAATTGTATGCTGAGCTAACGGCTGCTGGCATCGAAGTTTTATTTGATGATCGTAAAGAGCGCCCAGGTGTTATGTTTGCCGATCACGAATTAATTGGCATTCCACACACCATCATTATTGGTAATCGCAGCTTAGAAAACGGCGAGATGGAATACAAAAACCGTCGTACAGGCAACAAAGAAGCCGTTGCTGTTAACGACGTTGTTGAGCTACTTAAGCAAAAATTAGCGTAATTTCATTACCTTCATAATCGAATCCGGTATTCTGACGATACCGGATTTTTTTTACCTCAATCCCCTGCTCATTTTACGCATTAATGGACAATGTCATGAAAATTTACGAATGCTGCGAATTAATTCGCATAAGTTACGCTCAAATTGGCAGCGGTGACCAAGGTTATATTCCTCAAGCCATTGCCTGTGCTATCCGCACCTTAAATAATATAGCGACAGATGAAACCTTAGCGATAAATGTTCGAGAACAAGCTGCGTTTGCTGCGGCAAATTTACTGATTAGCGATCATAAGGACGCATAATGAACTTAAGCCAGTTTGAAACCATGAATCCAATCATGTTAATGAGCATTGTTAACATGAAAATCCGCGATGAATATGAAACTTTGGACTCTTTAGTGCAATTTTATGAGATTGATAAAAACGCGTTAATTGCACATTTAAAAGATGCCGGTTTTGATTATCGACCAGACATTGAGCAATTCCGCTAATATCAACAGCGGAAGCCCTAAGCTTCCGCTGTTGATATCAATAGATATCTACGCTCATCTTAGAACAGAGAGCCTCTATTCCTACTCCGATTTATCCCACGCTAACGTACACGCATCACCTTGAAACCCTTCAATCACAAAAACACCCGCGACCATTGCTAACTGATCTCCATAAAAAATTAAGGGTGTGCGGCGACGCAGCCAGCTTGGAACGCCATATTCTTGAAATAACTTTTTCAATTTACGCTTACCACTTCGACCAACAGGTTTTACTTCCATTCCTTCAGGATTAAATCTTACCGTGACCAATTCATGTGGATGAGGAAGGCGTAATTCCCCCATATCACCATCGTTCGACAAAGATATCACACCCAAACCATCAGGAAGAACACAACATTGATTCAAGACTAATGGACAACAATCTTCAACCAACTCAGCTCGATCTTGAACCAAATATAAACGTTGCTGAAAACGACGAATAGACACTTTACCTAATACCACTTTGGGATTCGCATCCTCTTGCGCTAGCACAATCGTTGACCAAATTTGTTTTAACTGTGCTTGAGAAGGCATTAATTGATCGTGGGCTTTTAGCCACTGGCGAATAATTGCTAAACCCATCAACTCCTCAGTTAATGGATCCAAGCTCAAACTGCCATCATTCTGTATCGCTTGTTGCACTTTATCATTCAATAATTGCGCTAATAGAGCTTCTTGCTCCCCACACAATTGTGCACTGCGCAATACCGCCTTATGTATCGAAGGCCAGCGATCTCTCAAAACAGGCACGACTTGGTGACGCAAAAAATTTCGGTCATAACGCGTATCTTGATTACTTTCATCTTCAATCCATTGCAATTGCTGTTCAGCGGCCCAGACCACCAATTCATCACGCGTTAAATGCAATAAAGGTCGAATTAAGCGACCATGACCAAACGTCATCTCAAAAGGCATAGAAGCCAAACCTGCAGGACCACTGCCTCGTTTTAATGCTAACAAAAACGTTTCAATTTGATCGTCAGCATGTTGCGCGGTCAACAAAATATCCCCCAGATTCACATGCTTCATCAAAGCTTGGTAACGCCATTTACGCGCTTCTGCCTCTATGCTGATCTGAGCACCTAATTGCAATTGAACTTCTTCAACGACACAATCAATGCCTTCTTCCTTTGACCATTTTAAGCATTGCTTTGCCCATTCATTCGCATTTTGACTCAAACCATGATGCACATGCACAGCACGGCATGAATACATTGGATTGGCTTTTAGCCATATTCCCATCATGCGCAATAAAACTCTGGAATCAAGCCCGCCACTTAATGCGAGAATAAAGTGGTAAGATTCTGGTTGAAAGTGAGAAAAGCAGCGTTGAACAGATTCCATAACAGATAAAATCGTAAAAGAAGAATGTCACTATCATACTCGTCTCTGATTTTGAGGCATAAAAAAAGCAGCCAGAAGGCTGCTTTTTATATCAGAAACAATTAACCCTTTCGATAAAAGAGGATTAGCAGTAACCATAACTTAATAAACGTTGGTAACGACGCTCAAGTAAGTCATCAATCGGCAATAAGCTCAACTCATCCAATTGCGCTAAGATTTGTTGTTTAATGCTCTCAGCCATTTGAGGCACATTACGATGCGCGCCGCCTAATGGCTCGGTAATAATCTCATCAATCAGACTCAGCTCTTTCAAACGTGGTGCTGTCATGCCCATAGCTTCCGCCGCAACAGAGGCTTTATTAGCATCACGCCATAAAATTGATGCACAACCTTCAGGTGAGATGACGGAATACGTAGAATATTGCAACATGTTAACGTAATCACCCACACCAATGGCCAACGCACCACCTGAACCGCCCTCACCAACAACGTTCACGATCACGGGTACTTTTAAACTTGACATCACTTTCAAGTTCATCGCAATCGCTTCTGATTGTCCACGCTCTTCAGCATTCACACCAGGATACGCACCTGCGGTATCAATGAAAGTAATGATCGGCATATTAAAACGCTCTGCCATTTTCATTAAACGTAAAGCTTTACGGTAACCTTCTGGACGAGGCATGCCAAAATTACGCAATACTTTTTCATTCGTACCACGACCTTTTTGATGACCAATAACCATCACAGGGCGACCATCTAAACGAGCAATACCACCAACCAGTGCTTTATCATCCGCAAACGCACGATCGCCAGCTAACTCATCAAACTCAGTACACATCAATTCCACATAATCAAATGTGTATGGACGCTGTGGGTGACGTGCAATTTGCGCTACTTGCCACGCCCCTAAATCACCAAAAATTTTGGTGGTAAGTTCCAAACTTTTCTTTTCTAACTGTGCAATTTCTTTTCCCAGATCGACGGAAGCCGCCTCATCACGACGTGATACATCACGTAGGGCTTCAATTTTCGCTTCAAGCTCGGCAATCGGTTGTTCAAAATCAAGAAAATTCAGGCTCATACCACTCACAATCCTTTTGCCTACATAACGATTAAGTCAGTAAGCGACAAATTAATTAAACTCCAGCTCGACCTGCGTCTCACCCAATAGGCTTTCGAGATCTTGCAGCAATTGATCACTCGGGGTGATTCGCCACTCCGTGCCCAGTGTTAACTTAGCACGCGCATTCGAACGTTGATAATATACATTTATTGGTACCGTTCCGGCTCTATGCGGTTCCAATATTTGACTAAAGCGATCAAAGAACTGCGCATCCATTTGCGATTCGTTGAGCGAAAGAGCCAAGCTGCGTAAATACTTTTCACGCGCATCCGCTAATGAAAGTACCTCACGAGCAGACATTCTAAGACCACCGTTATAATCATCAAAGCTGACCTGTCCTGTCACCACGACGATGGTGTCCATTTCAATCGCTTCAATATAACAATCCAAGGTATCGGAAAATAACATCACTTCCAAGCGACCAGAGCGATCGTCCAAAGTCATCAATCCAATCCGAGAGCCTCGTTTGGTTGTCATTACACGCCATGCTATCACTAATCCAGCAACCGTTGCAGTCCGATCCCGGCCTGTGGGTTGTGCATCTTTCAAACGACATTGAGTATAGTGCTTTAATTCTGGCAGATATCGATTGATCGGATGTCCGGTTAAATACAAACCTAACGTTTCTCGTTCACCATCTAACCAAATTTTTTCTGGCCATTCCGGAATATTGGCATAAGCTTTTTCAACATCTTCTGGCGCGGCCGTTAAAACACCAAACATATCCACCTGACCAAACGATTCTGCTTGGCGATGCTGCCCTGCCGCACGTAAGGCATCATCTAAGATTGCCATCATCGTGGCACGGTTTGGTCCTAATTTATCTAAGGCACCCGCTTTAATCAAACGCTCTAAAACGCGTTTGTTCACTTTTTTTGTATCAATTCTTGCACAAAAATCAAACAAGTCCTTAAAGTGACCATTTTTTTCTCGGGCAGCAATAATACTTTCTAATGGGCCTTCACCAACACCTTTGATTGCACCAATGCCGTAAACAATCGCGCCTTGCTCATCGACATTAAAACGGTATAAGCCTTTGTTCACATCTGGAGGCAATACTTTGAGTTTCATTCGATGCGATTCTTCAACCAAACCGACCACTTTATCCGTATTATCCATGTCCGCCGTCATGACCGCAGCCATGAATTCTGCAGGATAATGCGCTTTTAGCCACAACGTTTGATAAGAAACCAACGCATAGGCCGCAGAGTGCGATTTATTAAACCCATAGCCAGCAAACTTTTCTACCAAGTCAAAGATTTTCATGGACAGCTCACCGTCCACGCCATTATTAATTGCACCTGTTTCAAACACTGCGCGTTGCTTTGCCATCTCTTCCGGTTTTTTCTTACCCATCGCACGACGCAGCATATCTGCACCGCCAAGGGTATAACCGGCAAGCACCTGCGCAATCTGCATAACTTGTTCTTGATACAAGATAATGCCGTACGTTGGCTCTAAAATTTCTTTTAATGATTCATGTTGCCATTTTTCATCCGGATAAGAGACCACCTCACGACCATGCTTACGGTCAATGAAGTTATCCACCATGCCTGATTGCAACGGACCAGGACGAAATAAGGCAACCAATGCGATCATATCTTCAAAACAGTCGGGCTGAAGACGCTTGATCAAATCTTTCATACCACGAGATTCTAGCTGGAAAACCGCGGTTGTTTCTGAGCGACGCAGCATCGTAAACGATTTGCTGTCCGTCATCGGAATGGCCGCAATATTGATCGGCGCTTGCCCTTCTTTCTCTAAACGTGGATTAATTAATCTCAACGCCCAGTCAATAATGGTCAAGGTTCTCAACCCTAAGAAGTCGAATTTCACTAACCCTGAGGTTTCAACATCATTCTTATCAAATTGAGTAACGGGGTTATTGCCTTCGGCATCACAATATAATGGCGAGAAATCGGTAATGGTCGTCGGTGAAATCACCACACCACCCGCGTGTTTACCCGCATTACGTGTCACGCCTTCTAAGATTCGACACATATCGATCAAATCTTTGACTTCTTCATCGCCTTCGTACGCTTGAACCAATTGCGGCTCAGCATCAAAGGCTTTTGCCAGCGTCATTCCCGGCTCAGCAGGCACCAGTTTTGAGATGCGATCCACAAAGCCATAAGGATGACCTAAGACTCGCCCCACATCTCGAATTACGGCTTTTGCCGCCATCGTACCAAAAGTAATGATTTGAGATACCGCGTCACGGCCGTATATTTCCGCCACATGATCAATCACCTGATCACGTTTATCCATACAGAAATCAATATCGAAATCCGGCATAGAGACACGTTCTGGGTTTAGGAATCGTTCAAATAACAAATCAAATTCCAATGGATCCAAGTCGGTAATGTCTAACGCATACGCCACTAAAGAACCCGCACCCGAACCACGACCCGGACCAACGGGCACCTCATTATCTTTTGACCATTGAATAAACTCCATCACGATCAAGAAATAACCCGGGAATCCCATTTGGTTTATTACCTGAAGTTCAATATCCAAACGTTCGTCATAAGGAGGACGCTTTTCAGCTCGTACATCAGGATCAGGATACAGAAATGCCAAACGACGCTCTAAGCCTTCTTGAGATTTCATGACCAAGAAATCTTCCGTGGTCATATCACCCGTCGGGAAGTTAGGAAGAAAGTACTCTCCTAATCGCACAGTCACATTGCACCGTTTTGCAATTTCGACACTGTTCTCTAATGCTTCAGGAATATCCGAAAATAACGCACACATTTCAGCTTCTGTGCGTAAATATTGTTGATCGCTGTACAATTTAGGGCGATTTGGATCCACCATCGTATAGCCATCATGAATTGCGACTCGAATTTCATGAGCTTCAAATTGTTCCGCAGTGACAAAACGAACATCGTTCGTTGCCACTACAGGCAAATCATGATCACGGGCAAATTTTACCGCAAAATGCAGATACGCTTCTTCGTCTAAACGCCCTGTACGAATCAATTCCAAATAATAACGATCAGGAAAATGGGTCTGATAAAAAGCCGCACAACGCTCAGCTAACGATTCATTACCCTTTAATAATGCGCGACCGACATCACCATTTTTACCACCAGATAAAAGAATTAGCCCTTTCTGATGAGCCGCTAACCATTCTTTTTCAATGACTGGCTGATGCTGTACATGGCCTCGTTGGTACGCTTCTGATATCAATAACGTTAAATTTTTATAACCATCGTTATCCGCTGCTAAAATGGTGAGATCAAATAACTCATCGCCAAATTCTTCAGAGTGCACTTTAAAATCAGCACCAATAATCGGTTTAACGCCTGCATCGTGCGCAGCAAAATAGAACTTCACCAAACCGCAAAGGTTTGTAAAATCAGTCAATGCCATTGCAGGCATACCCATTTCAGAGACTTTTTTAACTAAAGGCTTAACTTTAACTAAGCCATCAACCATGGAATAGTCACTGTGAATACGAAGATGAATGAAACGCGGATCGGTCATAATAACTCGACAGGGATTAACAGAAAGGAATGGAGTCATAGCAAGACAGCCATGACTCCCAAAAAAGTTTACTCGGTATCCAACAAACGCTTAACCGGTTTAAAACTCAAACGGTAATAGTCACGTAACACGCCTTGTTGCTCAAGCGCTTCAAGGTGGGCTTTTGTTGGGTAACCTTTATGTTTCGCAAAACCATACGCGGGATACTGAGCGTCCAATGCTTCCATTTCACGATCGCGAGTTACTTTCGCCAAAATAGAAGCAGCACTGATTTCCGCTACGCGTAAATCACCTTTCACGATGGCTTGTGCTGCCATCGGTAATTCAGGAATACGATTACCATCAATCAGAACGTAATCTGGCGGAATAGACAATCCAGCCACAGCCCGTTGCATTGCCACCATAGTCGCTTGCAAAATGTTAAGCTCATCAATCTCATCAGCCTCACAACGACCTAATGACCATGCTAAAGCTTTTTCTTTAATTTCATCAAATAACACATTGCGTTTTTTTTCTGATAATTTCTTAGAATCCGTTAACCCTTCAATCGGCTTATTGGGATCCAAAATAACAGCAGCGGTAACAACAGCGCCAACAAGTGGTCCACGCCCAACTTCATCAACACCTGCAATGCAAGATACCCCGTTCGGATATTCAAATGGTTCGTACTCAATGGTCATGCTTTGTCTCTATGATTCTATTAACGTCAAAACGGCATTTGCGGCTTGAGTATCTGCATCACATCGAATCCAGTGATGCATACGATCAAATTCAGCCAATAATTCGGTATTATCTTGATCTAACATCGTGATCACAGCCTGACTTAATCGTTCAGGTGTGCAATTTTCTTGCAACAACTCAGGGACTAACTCTCGATTTGCCAAAATGTTCGGCAAAGACACATACTGAGTTTTTAATAAACGTTTCATTAACCAAGCAGTGATAGGTTTAACTTTATAAGCCACCACCATAGGTCGCTTCACAAGCATACACTCTAGTGCCACAGTGCCTGAGGCTAATAAAACCGCATCAGAAGCAATCATGACATTGCGAGCGGTATCGTTAACCAATACAAAATCCAAATCTGGAGCATGAATTTTCCAAGCTGCTTCAAACTGCTGACGACGCTTTTCATTCACCAAAGCAACCACAAACCCCAAATCTGGATCACGAGCTTTTAGTAACCGACAGGTTTCAATAAAAACAGGGGCCAGTAATGCCATCTCGCCACCTCGACTGCCAGGTAATACCGACAACCAAGTACGATCAGAATCCAGATTAAGTAAAGCTTGTGCAGCTTTCTTATCCGTTTGCAATGGAATGGCATCCGCCATCGTGTGACCAATAAACTCACAAGACACCGCATATTTATCATAAAAAGCTTTTTCAAAAGGCAAAAATGCCAAGACCAAATTGGTGGCTTTCTCTATTTTGAAAATACGCTTTTGACGCCAAGCCCACACTGATGGACTCACGTAATGTACGGTTTTAATGCCTTTATCTTTTAAGTTACGCTCTAAACGTAAATTAAAATCAGGTGCATCAATACCCACAAAAACATCAGGTGGATTTTGAGTAAAATAACGCACTAATTCGGCTTTAACATGAAATAAACGAGGCAAACGTCCAAGCACCTCAACCAAGCCCATCACCGCAAGCTCTTCCATATCAAACAAAGCCTGGCAGCCTAAAGCCTGCATACGTGGTCCAGCCACACCGATAAATTCAGCATCAGGATGCTGTTTTTTAATCGCTTCAATCAGTCCAGCACCTAAAATATCGCCGGAGATTTCTCCGGCGACAATGCCTATACGTAAAGGTCGGCTCATTAACGAATAATACCGCGAGTTGAGTTAGTTAATAACGTCGAAAAACGAGCAATAGAAGGGTATTCATTTGCCATCTCTTCTAACACTGGCTTTACTTCAGCCAACGTTTTTCCTGAACGGTAAATTTCTTTGTATGCATTACGAATGGCACGAATTTCTGCTTTTTCAAAACCACGACGTTTCAAACCTTCAATATTAATACTGAATGGTTTGCAGTGATTACCTTGAGCCATGACATACGGCGGCACATCTTGAACGGCAATTGAGCCACCGCCCACAAAACAATGCGCACCTAACGTACAAAACTGATGGACCGCGGAAAGAGCCGATAAGATGACATAATCTTCAAGAACAACATGACCTGCCAGCGTGGCATTATTGCCCATGATCACATGATTGCCTACGGTACAATCGTGGGCAATATGTGCATTCACACAAAATAAATTATCACTGCCAACAGTCGTCACGCCTTTATCTTGAACCGTACCACGGTGCATTTGCACACTTTCACGGATCGTATTACGGTCACCAATTTCCAGACGTGTCGCTTCACCTTTATACTTCATGTCTTGGCATGCTTCGCCAATAACAGCAAAAGGGAAAATACGATTATCTTTACCAATCACAGTCGGACCTTTAATCACAACGTGCGACATAATTTCAGTGCCATCACCAATTTCAACATCAGTTGCAATGTAAGTAAAAGGACCTATTTTAACATTTGCACCAATTTTTACGCCATCCTCAATGACAGCGGAGGGATGAATTTGTGCCGTACTGTCGATCATTAAAACTCCCGTCTTGCACATTTTAATTCAGCAGAACATACAACTTCACCATCTACTTTTGCAACACCGTTAAAAACAGCAATACCACGACGTTCTTTCAAAAACTCCACTTCAATGATCATTTGATCACCAGGAACAACCGGTTTACGAAACTTCACGTTATCGGCACTGGCAAAATAGTACAACTCGTTATCCTTTGGTGCACCAAACGATTTAAACGCTAATAAACCTGTCGCTTGTGCCATCGCTTCCAAAATCAACACGCCCGGAAAAACCGGTAATTGTGGGAAATGACCGGTAAACTGAGGCTCATTCACTGACACATTTTTTAATGCTGTTAGAGTTTTCCCTTCTTCATAATTCGTGACACGATCAATCAATAAAAAAGGGTATCGATGAGGAAGAAGCTCACGGATTTCAGTGATGTTTAACGTCTTATTCTCAGTAGTCAAAACGGAAGTCCTATAATTAGTATCAAAATTAAAATAACGTTATTGTAACGCAAACGGCCCACCAAAACGGTAGGCCTAAAAAAGAGCGAACCTAAGACGTGGGTTATTCAGTCTTTAACTGTTTTTCCACCACTTTAAGTCGCTTATTCATATCATCAATTTTCATCACGCGAGCCGCAGTTTTACGCCACTCACGATTGGTTTGTAATGGAATACCAGAAGAATAAACACCAGGTTCAGTGATTGGACGCATGACCATCCCCATCCCCGTTACCGTGACACCATCACACACTTCCATATGACCATTAAAGACGCTGGCACCACCAATAAAACAATGTTTACCAATCGTCAAACTGCCCGCCATAATCGTACCACCAGCGATCGCTGTATTCGCACCAATTTTCACATTGTGAGCAATCTGACATTGGTTATCAATGATCACACCATCTGAAATTAAGGTATCTTCTAATGCACCACGGTCAATCGTGGTACAGGCACCAATTTCCACACGATCGCCAATACGTACCGTTCCCAATTGAGGAATCTTAATCCAATTACCTCGATCATTCGCATAACCAAAGCCATCCGCACCAATTACAGTGCCTGATTGAATAAGACAATCCATTCCAATTTCAACCGCATGGTACACAGTGACATTGGCCCATAGCTTAGTACGAGCACCAATCACAGCATTCTTACCGACAAAACAGCCAGCACCAATTTGAGCTCCTTCGCCCAAAATAGCACCGGACTCAACCACGGCATTATGACCAATAGCAATGCCATCACCCAACACAACATCATCCGCAACAAAAGCCGACGGCGCAATATTCACGGCTGATGGCGGCGTCGTATCCAGCAATTGAGCAACATGAGCATACCCCAAATATGGGTCCTTCAGCACAACCGCATTGCCACTAAAGTAAGCCATGTCGGCTTCTTTCAACATCACTGCAGAAGCTTGAGATGTTTCTAAAAGAGGGCGATATTTGCTGCTCGACAAGAAGGTTATCTGACCTTGTTGTGCTTTCTCCAGACCTGCAATAGAGTGAATCTTAATCGATCCATCGCCACGCAATTCTGCGCCTAATTGTGCTGCTAATTCAGCAAGAGTGATGACAGCCATGGTGTACCTTTTTATTTAACGGCAGAAAGAACTTGTTGAGACAAGTTATCTTTTTGATTATTGGAATACAAAACCGCCGCCGCATTCACAACTAAATCGTAACCATCACGCTTAGCAACGGTTGAGATAGCAGCACGGATCTTGTTCACCATCATTTGCTCTTCTTCACCACCACGCTTAGCTTGGTCTTGTTGAAGTGCCTGCGCTTTTAATTTGTAATCTGATTCTAATGATGCCAACGTACGTTGAATTTTAGTACGTTGATCTTGTGTCATCAGTTCGCCATTACGGCGTAAATCTTCAATATTGCTGTTGATTTTCTTTTCCAAACCCTGCAATACCGCGATACGATCTTTGAACTCATTACGCATTTTCTGCGCCACGTTGTAACGTTCTGCCAATTGAGCCATGACCATATTGGTTTCAACATAACCAATTTTTGTGCTTGCTTCTGCTGCATTGGCATACAAAGAAGCAGATACCAAAGCAACCCCTAAAGCTGTAACTTTAATCCAATTTTTCACGTTATCTCCTAAATTATTAGAATGTTTGGCCAATCGTAAAGGCAAAGAATTCGGTATCATCACCGGCATATTTTTTCAATGGTTTCGCAACAGAGAATACCAGCATGCCCATTGGAGACATCCATTGTGCAGCAGCACCATAAGAAGCACGGAACATTGGCTTACGATAATCGTAATTGTACGGATTACCCGATGTCGCATTCGGATATTGTGTATCCCAAACGCTACCGCCATCAACAAACACACTGGTACGCACTTGATTTCGCACACTTTGCGAAACAAATGGTACAGGGAAAATCAGCTCTGCACTCGCGGTTGCCAATGCGTTACCACCAGCCGCTTCGCCCGTGGCTTGACCAAAGTCATCTGAACCTTTTGCGTACACAGATTGAGGACCTACAGTGTTTGAGCGGAAACCTCGAATCGTGCTAAAACCACCAGCATAGAAGTTGTCATAGAACGGCA
>CAMQZF010000068.1 GCA_947039525.1 uncultured Photobacterium sp.
TTCCCTTAATGAAGCAGCTACAGACACTAGCCAATTTTTTCTGTTGGTAGTGTCTCTGATTTATTGATAATGAAAATACCATCCAATGACTTTATCGTGCATCTCTGGTAATTTTGAAAAGCAAATTGTCTTTCGGTTTAATCGCTTAATATGCGTTCTCAAATTTAGATTCTGTGATTCAATACGTTGAGTCCAGCGTTTGCCAATAATGTGCTTTTCTGCCAGTAAAACGCTCGAATAAATAGACCATACATCGGTCATAAAATAGCAGGTAATGTAACCAATCAAATCATCGCCTACAGTTTAGACTAAAAATTTCAGTTGATAGATCAAGTTATTATTTTATAACAAAGAATACATATTTAAACGGTTTTTAGTTATAAGTGTAATTTATAACATATTGATTTTTATGGATATAAAAAATGGAACCTAATCAAATTAGATCCCAAATAAATTATCAGCCTATCTTAAGATCGCCTTTTTAATTAGGATGGTTGTACTACACGGACCTTATGCAGTAATTTTAACTCTTGCAAACTGAGAGAATGATAATCATGTAAGCTAGTCTCTTTCGTTAACGTGTCTTGTTGTGTTAAAAATGAAATTAATGGTTCGCGAGTTTCTAAATACTTTATGTAATCGCGAAGAACAAACCAAGGTGCGTAAAAACTTTTAAAGTGCCAGTTATCTACTTCATAAAAACGGTTAGGCAACAACGAAATATTAATAAAGCTGGAAACACACACCCACATGGTTAATAAGTTAAAAAACTCATAGTGAGTGAAAAAGAAGACGGCATTACTGATGAATATACAAGAGATAAGGCCTAAAATAACATGACGAACTGGCATTGCTTTAATCATAGCTTCTTCCCTAACCGATAAAATCCACCATTCACCTTTGAACTATGTAGACTGTTTGGTTTACCTTTAATGTCAAGATAAGCAGCTTGTGGATTGGCTGCAATCTGGTGATTTTAAATTTGTGATCAAACTCGATATATCTGAGAAATCGCTGAAATATATTTAGATTCAATCACATTATTTCTCAGTGAAATGGCGATTAAGTGTATTTATCTTTTGGGCTGCAGAGTGACATGATAATGCCAAAACAGACGCCTTGTGTGATCATTGCTGTACCGCCATAACTGATAAAAGGTAATGGAATTCCCATGACGGGCAAAAGTCCACTAACCATGCCGATATTCACAAAAGCATAAAAGAAAAAGCTTAATGCAAGGGCACCACTGGTCAGGCGAGAAAACATATGCTCACTTTGATAAGCCAGCCATAAGGTTCGAGCTGTAATAAATAGATACAAACTTAGTAATAAAGCGGTGCCAAAGAAACCCCATTCTTCGGCAAAAGTAGAAAAAATAAAATCGGTATGGCTTTCTGGAATAAAGCCTAATTGCCCTTGTGTTGCTTGTTCCCAACCTTTTCCTCGTATGCCTCCAGAGCCTATCGCAATTAAAGATTGAATGATTTGATAGCCCGATCCCAGTGGATCCAGTTGTGGATTTAGAAATTGAGTGATTCGCATTTTTTGGTAGGCGGCCATGACAAAAAACCATAGCACAGGGGCAATACATGCAATTAATGCGAGTGCACTGCCTATTATTTTCCAACTCATTCCTGCAAAATACAAAACAAATAAGGCATACAATAACGTGTAAATAAAACCATCTAGATCAGGCTGAAAAAAAATAAAAATAGCGGGTATAAAAGCAATGAGTAAACATTTTAGGATGCTAATAAAGTTGGGACGATCATTATCAATAGCCAAATACCAAGCCACCATCATTGGGACGGCGACTTTGACTAATTCTGAAGGCTGAAACCGAAAGACAATTAAATTCAGCCATCGTTTGGATCCATTGGTGCTGTCTCCCATAATGGCAACCGCTAATAATAAAATGACGGCTAATCCATATAAATAGGGGGTTGCGTGTTTGTATTTATAAGGAGGAATCGAGGCAAAGAAAAAAATGGCAAATAAAGAGATTAACATTCGTCCGGCATGCCGTTCCATCATGGCAGGATTTAACCCACTAGCACTCCAAACGCTAACAGCACCAATACTCATTAACAAAGTGATGGCGAGCAAAAGTGGGTAATCAATGTTTGGGCGATATCGTAAGATTGCCGTGGATGTCATCATAAGGATTTCTAGCTCTTGAGTTTTGATAAAAAATCATAAATTACGCTAGCGATTTTTTAGCAAAAAGCAAAGCAGAGTGCTAAAGGATTGTGTAAAGGTTGGTTACAGTCGAAAAAACAGCGATGTCTATTGACATCGCTGTTGATGGGTAAAGAAGATTATGCCGTGGTTAGCGCTTCATTTTCTTTATTGCTTTGTTTGACTTTAATGAGCTCATTGAATTCATTACGGGCTTTTTGTGCCAACTCTGATGCTTCAATTTTGCGCTCTTTTGCCAATAATGATTTATCGGTTAAGTCTTGAAGCTGCTTTAACATCTCTTCAGGGGCTGAGCCTAACGTCTGACCTGAATTGCTCTTTTTTAAAGCAGTAAGACGAATCTCTTTCTTCAAACTACCAATTTCTTCAAGAAGAGCACGTTCTACGGCTGCGGTGGTAATGGCCACTTCTTTTAATTGCTCAAAGTGTGCCAATGCCATGCCTTCTGTTGACCATGGATCCACATCTGGTAATTCATCTACATTGATATTGATTTCTGGTGCTTCGTAGTTTTCCTGATGGCTTAAGTCCAGCGTGGCAGCTTTAACGGCAGACATCATTAACATCACAGCAATGACGAGCAGAGGTAAACCACCGACAATAGCTGCGGTTTGCAGAGTCGATAGGCCGCCCATGAAGAGCAATACTGTCGGTAAGAAAGACAATGCAAAGGCCCAGAATAGACGGTTCCAACGCATTGGTTCTTCTGTCACGTTATTCTGTACAACGGAAGCCAGAATATATGAAATCGAGTCAAACGTTGTAGCCGTAAAGATCAAACACAACAAGGTGAATACGGCAATCACAAGTGTCGACATCGGCAATTGTTCTAGCATTGAGAAAATGGCTTTTGTTGGACCTTCACTATTTAAAATACCAACAACGTCTACTTGCCCGGTCAGCTGTAGAGACAGACCGTAGTTACCTAATATCATGAAGAATAGGAAACAACCCAATGAGCCAAAGAAGATAGCGCCAGTGACCATTTGTTTGATTGTACGACCACGAGAAATACGCGCGACAAACAGACCCATACTTGGTGCAAACACTAACCACCATGCCCAGTAGAAAATGGTCCAATCTTGTGGGAATCGAGTATCCGTAAATTCACCATAACCACCAAACGGTTCTGCCCATGTTGCCATTACGAAGAAGTTTGACAGCATACGACCTAATGAATCTAAGCCAGTTTCCAACATAAAGATGGTTGGTCCCGTAACCAGTACGAAAACGAGAAGACCAATCGCGCCCCAGAAGTTGATGTTACTAAGGATTTTAATGCCTTTTTCCAAGCCTGCGTAAGCAGAGTAAGCAAAGATTGCGGTACAGACTAAGAGAACAGCGACTTGAGAGTTGGCGGTTTTAGGGATACCAAAGAGAACGTTTACCCCTTCGTTAATTAACGGAGCTGCCAAACCTAAACTGGTTGCACCACCACCCATTAAGCCAAAGATAAATAATACATCAATCACTTTACCAATCCAGCCACGACTGCGTTTTTCACCTAAAATCGGCATTAGGGCACTAGAGACTTTTAATACGTGTTGTTTACGAACATAGAAGAAGTACGCCATTGGGATTGCTGGGATCATATAGATACACCAAGCGATAGGACCCCAGTGGAAAATACCGTAAGTGGATGCCCAACGAACGGCTTCTGTGCTACCTGGTTCTAATTGGAATGGGGGACTTTGATAGTAGTAAGCCCATTCGATACAACCCCAATATAAAATACTGGCACCGATACCACCACAGAACAGCATTGCGGCCCAAGAAGCCGTAGCGAATTCTGGTTTTTCATCGGCATCGCCCAATTTTATCTGACCAATTTTACTGAAGATAATGTAAATCATGAAAAAGAAGGCAGCCAGACCTAAACCTAAGTATAAAAAGCCCAATTGGTCTGTCATGATGATTTTAGCCGCGCCAATCCACTCAGCCCCTTGCTCAGGCCAAATAGTCAGTGGAATAACAACAGAAAGTAATAAGGCAAGTGCCCCTAAAAAGGTTGGTTTGTCGATAAGATCGAAATTTTTTCCGATGGGCATACTGCCTCCGTGCGATAAAATACAACTCCATGTGAAGCTTGATCATCAAGAAAGTAACAGTAGAATTCAAATTGATTAACTTATTAAGAACATGAAAAATATTTATCGTGACGTATTTGTTTTTTTATGGAAAGTGTTTAGGGTTCAAAAGGGATTAATTCAGTATATTGATGCTCTATTGGTGCTATAAGCTCTTATGTTTATGCTTATTAGTGATAACTGTTACGAAATGTTTTTTTGATAAATTCATCATTTGCTAAGGTTCTTAAGGTGTTTCAAGATCCAACTATCGGCGTATTGAATTATTCATAAGGCAATTATTACTATAAGCATCTTTACTCTGTTTAACAAAAAAGGACGATCTTCGTCGGCGCTGACATCATCGTGGTGGTTATTATTATGGATGATAGGGTCTTTTTTGAGTGTTACGGTGTGTTTTATATTGTTTGATGCGGGACGCTCTCAATGGGATAACTGGCAAAAAGAAAAACAACAGGAACAGGCGTATATTCAGCATTTGGAGAAAGAACAACAGCGCTTATTAACACTCAATGTGCAATTAAATAAAGAGCTCACGGACAAAGATCAAGATGATTTGGCTTTATTAGAACGCATTAAAACATTAGAAAAGCATTTAGAGTTAAAATCAACAGAGTCGCAACAAACACTAAATGACAAAGTGAAAGTGATTGAAAATACCTATTTATGGCGTCAGCACCTTTTGAATAAAGTGCCAAACGGCTCACCGATGCCACACAAACGAATCTCTTCCTATTATGGTCGACGGATTCATCCTGTAACCAAATTACCGAGCACACATCATGGTATTGATCTGGTCGCAGATATTGGCACACCGATTTATGCAACAGCGGATGGGGTTGTTAGCACCACGCAAAAGAAAAAGACCGGTTATGGTTATTTATTAATGGTGAATCATGGGTTTGGTTTTGAAACACGTTATGCCCACATGAATAAATTTAAGGTAAAAAAAGGCCGCTTTGTAAAAAAAGGGGATTTAATTGGCTGGTCTGGCAATACTGGGCGCTCAACTGGCCCTCATTTGCATTATGAAATTCGTTTTTTAGGAAAATCGTTGGATCCAAAACGTTTTATGGCATGGAATTTAACTAACTTTTCTCATTTATTTAAACGTGAGCCGAATGTGGATTGGTCTGCTTTAGTGCGTATATTGTCAACGCCAACGCCAACGCCAACGCCAACGCAAGGGCTAGAAGGGCAGTCGTTTGTGACTCATGCCCCTTAATGTTTCGACATTATTATCGAAGCGTTCGAATATAATGTTTTGGGGATAAACCGAACTGCTGCTGGAATCGTTGGGAGAAACGTGTTTCTGATTGATAGCCGCATTGTAAGGCAAGATCCAGCTGAGTACATTGACCTTGTGTTTGTTGTAGTAGCATTAAGGCATGATTCATTCTGACTTCAGCTAGAACTTCACGATATTGAGTGCCCTCACTGGCTAAACGACGGGTTAAGGTTGCTTTACTGACCGCAAAGTGGCGACCAACCTCTTCAATAGTATGAGGATTCGATGGACTTTCACTTAAATAGCGATAAAGCTTTTCTCGAGTGGTGAGGTTTTGATTTGGAAACAGAGTTGATAATGCGTTCTGATCTAATAGAGACTGATAGAATGCGTACACAAAATGCGTTTTTACGGCTTCTGAGATTGGTTGATTTTGCATATTCCACAGCATTTCAAAGAGACAGCTTAACTCATCTGTGACAATCATTTCAGGTTGTGGTGATCTGTTTGATAACAATGCTGTTTCAGCCATTTGAACCGTCATTGCTTCAGTTGGTGGTATTAAGAAACTAATTTGTTGAGAATAAAAGGCTTGAGTATCAGGACTATTAACAAAAGTTAGATGTTGATTAGCCGGTGCTAATAACCAATTTTTACGATGAAAACGGATCCATTGGTCGTGCCACTTGAAATGTTTTTGTCCTTGCTTGACCCAAATAATGGCAGGAGTGTGCATGGGCACATTATGAAGGGGTTGTTTTTTTGTCCCTTTATAAGAGACAGTTTGAATGACACGGCTCATGCAGTCCTCTGATTATGGTCGATGATAGAAAGAAATAAACAAGAATGCCACGATATCATTTTATTCAGATATTAAGATTGGTTTGATTTCAAACGGATCGTGATTGAATTCGCGATCACGACTTACTGATTTACAGATTATACATTTTTCTTTGAATAAGAAGATTAGAAAGACTCAAATTGATTTTTATTTGATTTTATTTGAGTCTTTCTGTTTTAAAACTGTAAACAAACTATTCATTAATTTGATAAGTATTCAAAAATACCTCAATAATGGTTTTTGTTTTTTGTTCTATCATTTTGGGAGTTAAAGGGGAATTTAAGGTCATCATTTGTGGCCAAAATAAAAAGCCCTGAAATAGACTGCTGTAAACTTGTGTCATTGTGTTTAAATCATCGTCTTTTAAGCGATTGACGGCAATAGCATCTTTGATCCAGCGGGTAATAGCGCGGGTACTGTAGAGTTTTTCAACAACATCCTGCGCTAATTCAGGTTGGCGTAAAAACTCCATGACAATTGTACGACACAGACCCATCCCATACGTTTGATAAATAATATCGACTTCATGCTGAGTGATGATTTGTAATTGATCACTCAGAGAAAGCATTGGATCCACTACATAACGAGTATGATCGGTCACTTCTTCTTGAATCAGTGCTAATACTGCAATAAATAAGACTTCTTTACTTTCAAAATGACGATATAGCGTGCGTTTTGACACTTCTGCTGATTGTGAAATGCGATCCATGTTGGCTGCGACAAAACCGTGTTCAATGAATTCAGCTTTAGCGGCTTCAATAATAGCGATATGTTTTAATTCGGTTAGTTTCATGCAGACTCCCATACTTTCGAGTAAATCACTTTACTGTCATTTTACTGCTATGTACACGTAGCTGTTTACTTTATTAAGTAAACCTTGGAAAATAAACTATTAAGTCTACTTTATTTTTGGTGTACACGGAATGTGCTTGAGCTCAAATGGAAAAAGTCTGTTATCTCCTAAAGCGAAATGTCAATCATGCTAATGAAGCCATTTTATTGGGTATTATTAAGCAGTGTCTTATGCAGTGGGAATAGTTGGGCTACAGATTTTGAATTGCCATTATGGCGAGAAGAGGTCGAAGCTCAGGGGTATGTGTTACCTAAGCCTTTTGGCTTGAATATCAGTTATATGGGATTGGAGCAAGCAGCCGATATTAATTCTATTGCTTTTAGTGGGTTAGCAATCCCTTCGATAACGGTTCCTTTGCCTGAATGGTTACCTGAGTTTGTGCTTCCTGAAGTGCCATTAAGTGATCAGGACATTGTGATTGAAGCCAATCCAGCCTCACAACACATGGATGTATTAACATTACGTGGTGATGTATGGTTATTACCTTTTTTAAATTTCTATGGTTTGGTTGGTAAAACTACGGGTTACAGCGAAACCAGCATAACCATCGATAGTTTTAAAGGGCTTCCTGTTCAGTTTGTTCCTGCGTTTAATGATGTGGATTTTCGATTGGATCTCGATGGTTATTTATATGGTGTAGGGGCGGTGCTGGCTGGAGGGTATGAATCTTGGTTTGGTCTTGTCGATATCAGTTATACCCAAACACAATTAACAGTGATTGATGGCAATATTGCTTCGCGAGTCATTTCGCCTCGTATTGGTTATGATTTTTCTCATCATACATCAGTGCCATTGCGCATTTGGATTGGTGCGATGCATCAAAAAGTCGAGCAATCTTTATCTGGATCATTAACACAATTGCATTTACCTCAAAAAATTCAAGCCTTATTGAATGTCGTAAATCAAGGGAAAAATGGGGCTTTTCATGTTGAGCAATCGTTATCTTCACCATGGAATGGATTAATCGGCGCACAATATCAATGGAATGATTCAATAAACCTTTTGCTAGAGGTTGGGTTGGGCGAGCGCAAGAGTGCTTTTTTCACTGTTGATTTTCGAGTATAGCGATGATGGCATTGTACAAATTAAAGTGCGTATTGTTCGCTTGTGTTGCGTTTCCCTCTGTTGGCTCTGAATTAAAAGCGGCGAATCAACGTGATGCTAAATCTACGTGGTTTGAGGGGTTTTTAGCCGAACTGGGGGCAAGCGATGAATACAATTTTGATGATGGTATTGATTGGGGCATTTTACCCGGACCTTTTTCCAATCCCGAATTAGGGGTTGGAGTGGGTGTGGCTGCTATTGGTTTGTATAAAGCGACAGATAAAGTGGTCACTGATCCTTTATCAACACTTTCGGTAACGGCATTTATTTCCTCTACTGGGGCATATGGTGCAGGAATCGAACATCGTCATTATTTTGCTTCTGATTTGTGGCGTTGGCAGTTGAATGCCTCCATCAATGATGCTCCGGCTTATTATTGGGGAGTGGGTCATACTGAGGCAATGAATGATGAAAATAAACAAACGCATACCGGATTATCAGTCTCGTTTTCTCCGATTTTTTCTTTTTTAATCACAGAAGATACGTATGCAAAAGTGGGCTGGGATGGCATGTGGTTGACTCAGCAACAATACGAACATATGACAACAAAGCAAGTCACTTCCTTATCTGATCAATACAGTAATGGTGTGGTATTGGGTATTGAAACAGACAGTCGTGATTTTGAACCCAACCCGAAACAAGGTTACTTATGGTCATTAGAATGGGGCGTTTTTCGTCGTGATTTGGGATCTCAACAAAATTTTGAACGTTTAACGGGTAACCTTCGTCATTATTACGCGGTAGATAGCGATAATATTATCGCGATGGATGTCTTTGCAGAGCAATTAACGGGTGATGTGCCTTGGTATCGCCTATCGCGGTTAGGCAGTGATCAACGGATGCGTGGTTATTATGAAGGACAATTTCGAGATAACGCGCAGATGAATGGACAAATTGAATGGCGTCATCAATGGTCACCTTATCATGGCGGTGTTTTATGGGGAGGAATGGGAGCGATAGCCCCGACATTTAGTCAGTTGGCGACCGCAGATTGGTTGCCAACAGTCGGGATAGGTTATCGATTTGCGTTTAAACCACGAGTTAATGTGCGGTTTGATTTTGGTGTTGGTAAAGATCAAACGGGTTTTTATTTCCATGTCAATGAAGCCTTTTAAATGAAACGATTTTCTCTTTCTGTCTGTGCTGTGTTATTCGGGTGTCTCTTACACCAATCAGCTTATGCGAAAATAGCATTGAGCTCTGAATTAGAGCCACCGATTGGGCTTCGCCCTTGTTGTGCTTTTGGTGTGGATTTAAAAGTGGACTTATTCGGAGCTCCGATTCCCTTTTTTTCACTCGATAATGTGGTCGAATTGTCGGCTTTAACAGCGCATCGTTATAACGATGAATCTGAGGGGGTATTGAACCAACTGTGGGGTAATTCCGATGAATCAAATGGTTTGGTTTATACCCATCAGGGGGGATTTATTGATATTGCCCATGTGAGGGATACGGTGGATTACACCTATTATCTGTATCAAAAAATATGGCCCCTATTAGGAACGAATTATGATTTGGTTTTACCCGATGAACTTCGCCAACGAGTTATTCGTTTGTATGCTGCGCCTGAAGTATTAACGCTGACGCAGCGACAGGATCATAGTCGTCAATTAGCAGGGGTATTGGCGTTTCGATTAGCCCAGTGGCATGAAATAGCACAGTGGTTTGGATTCAGTTCTGTATTTGGGTTTCCTGAGTACCCATCCGCTTTTTCTCCTGAAGATTTGTATTCCAATTTATTGGGGGCGCAGTTGGCGATGCAAGTCTTGGAGAAACATCGCACAGTATCGGTTGCCGATTTTTCAAAGCATTTATCTCGTCAATTACAAGACACATTATTGGAACTTGGCGCGGTGGATCAACGAGAAACGAAAGCAAAAATTCGTCAGTTAGATGGCGTGTGGTGGGACAGCAAAACGCGTTTGCCAGATAAATGGGCATTATTAAAACGTGACTATGCGTTACGAGATATGATTCAACCTAATGGTATCGAGTATGGCAAAACCCTGTCCTTGGATCAAACGTTTGATCAATGGGGTGAATTGTTTTTGGTAGAAAGTATTCCTGTTCGGGCTTTTGATATTCTGCCTGAGCAGCTAATGAGAAATTCACATTGGCGTTATAAAGATATGATGAAATTGGCGTTATTTGCCCAACAGCAAGATCAAAAGATACAGCTTAATCCGAATTTAAATACGGCAGATATTTTGTAACAATCGATGTCATTTTCATGATGTTTAAAGACATATTTGGATAAAACCACTCATTTGAGTGGTTTTTTTTTATTCATTTATGGGTTGCCTCTCAAAAATACATTTTATCAATGAATAGTGGTGAACTCAGTAGTTTACTTATGAGGTTCTCCTTGTAAAATAAACCCATTAGTTTACATATTTTTAGATATTCAGCATTTTGGAGACAACACATGAGCGCAAAACACACACAAATCCCAGGCCTGAGAACTCAATTACATCGGGTTGCCGTGGCATTGGCATTTGTCGGGTTAGCTGGCTGTAGCACTGAAGAGCCTGTTGCTGAGGCCGCCCCAGTTGTGCGCCCTGCGTTGGTTCAAACCGTTAGCATTCATGATCAGGCGGATTTAACCTTTAATGGTGTGGTTCGTGCGGTTCAGCGAGCAGATTTATCCTTTCGGATAGGAGGACGTTTAACCGACGTTCTTGTAAAAGAAGGTGAAAATGTCAAAAAAGGACAAGTATTAGCAAAATTGGACGCTCGTGATATAGAAACGGCATTAGCATCAGCGAAAACGCAATGGCAAAACAGTGAGTCTGAATATTTGCGCGGCAAAACCGTGTATGAAAACACGCAGGCCATTACGAAAAGTGAACTGGATAAATTGAAATCGCAACGTGATTTAGCAAAGAATGCTTACACCGAAGCGACACGTAAAGTGGAATACGCGACGTTAAAAGCGCCGTTTGATGGCATTATTGGTCAAAAATTTGTGGATAATCACACGCAAATTCAAGCAAATAGTCCGGTTTTTGCCGCTCAGAATTTGGAAAAGATGGAAGTTGTGATTCAAGTTCCTGATCAAATCATGTTGAGTGGTCGTCGCAACAATCAATCGGCAACAGCAGAACTCAGCGCCATTCCTAATGTGTTTTTTCCATTGACCTTAGCCAATTATGCAACTCAAGCTGATCCAGTTTCTCAAACTTATTCTGTAGCTTTGAGTTTTGATGATTTGAAAGGTTATAACGTGTTACCGGGCATGGTGGTTAAAGTGCATCCAACGACAAAGGAAACATCAAATACGACCTCCCGTGTGGTCACAATTCCACTCAATGCCGTAACACCGAATAATCAAGGTCAACAATTTGTTTGGATTGTGAACACTGAAAACCAAGTAGAGCAACGTGTTGTTCATATTGGTCGAATTAATGGCAGTAAAGTAACCATTCTTTCAGGATTAAATATAGGTGAAAAAATCGTTACAGCAGGCTTATCCAGCCTACAAAAAGGCATGGTCGTTCGTCCTTACCGTGAAGGAGACGCATAATGGGAATAGCAAGCTACGCCATTAAGAAGCGTACCAGCGTTTGGGTCATGATTTTTTTAATCTTAATTGGTGGTTACCTCAGTTACGAAAAATTAGGGCGATTTGAAGATCCTGAGTTTGTTCTGCGTCAAGCGGTGATCATCACGCAATATCCGGGTGCCACCGCGCAAGAAGTGTCGGATGAAGTTACGGATGTTATTGAAGGTGCCGTACAGTCTTTACAAGAGCTTAAAGAAGTAAAGTCGGTCTCTAAACAAGGGATCTCTGAAGTTACCGTTGAAATTAAGCTGGAATTTGCAAAAGACACGGCAGCATTGCAGCAAGTGTGGGATAAATTGCGTCGTAAAATCAATGACGCCCAACGTGCTTTGCCTCCGGGGGCCGGTGCTTCTATCGTTAATGATGATTTCTCTGATGTGTATGCCTTATTTTTTGCGGTAACAGGTGAGGGTTATACCGATAAGCAACTGCAAGATTACGTCGATTCATTACGTCGTGAACTTGTGTTGGTTCCGGGTGTGGCAAAAACCGCCACGTTAGCGGAGAAATCAGAAGC
>CAMQZF010000069.1 GCA_947039525.1 uncultured Photobacterium sp.
AACCGTATACTCCCTTAGCAGGGGAGCGCCTTCAGCCTCTCGGCCACCTCACCGTGTTGCGGACGCCAATACTACGGATTCGATAAAATAAGTCAAACACTTTATTACAAAAATCAGCCTCTAAAACATCAACTGAACATTAAACACTCAATCCGATATCGAACAGCTCACTTTATCGAACAATCAATAATTAACAATTAAAAAAACAGATATTCCTTATCCTAAAAAAGTAAAAGGCCAGCATTATGCTGGCCTTTTATTCTTCATTTAGTAGCTTTCAGAATCCGGTGTATCGGTTTCTTTTTCAGCTTGAATTCGCATGTAAATCTCTTCACGGTGAACAGACACTTCTTTAGGTGCGTTAACACCGATGCGAACTTGATTGCCTTTTACGCCTAAAACGGTAACTGTGACTTCGTCACCAATCATTAGCGTCTCACCGACGCGACGAGTTAAAATCAGCATTCGTGTGCTCCTTGAGTAAACTCAATCTTATTTTTATTTATAAGACTATAACGTCTCTTGTCCAACAATCTCTACGAAACTGCAAAAACAGTTACTGCTAAGACACAGCAAGATAAAGAGGATTATCCTGATTTTGCGGGCGAATCACAAACCTTTTATGGCACTGCTCAACAACAACTGGATAATCTTTTTCATTAATAAGCACAGAAAAACAATACTCAGATCGCATTGCATGATGCAAATTCACGCCGATCTTATGCAACATCTCCTCAAATTCATTAATTTGAGTCGATAAATCATCACCAATAATCGACACAATAGAAACATCTTCAACATTTATCAGGCCATTTTGGAAAACTTGCTTAAATCGCGCCAAATCATCACGATTGATCACCAATTGAGTGCCTGTCTCACAAGCAATAATGTCCCAAACCGACAGACTTAATAACTGTAATTGTTCAATGACTTGCAGTTTAGATAAATTGATTGTCAATAAAGATTGAGCCTGTTGTAGCGCAACTCCAACAACACAAGATGCTACTGCGGCATCAAAATGAACCAATGTGCCCTCACCTTCCTGAAAAGAAGACAAAACACGTAAAGGTACACCATGAAACCGAGCGTATTCAACTGATTGTAATTGCAATACTTTTGCACCACAGCGCGCCATCTCACTCATATGATCAAAGTTAATTTGATCTAAATGCAATGCATCGGATATTAACCTAGGATCAACAGAGTAAACCCCATCAACATCCGTAAATATCTGACATTCATCAGCATTTAATGCACTAGCAATGGCAACAGCTGTTGTGTCTGAACCGCCTCGTCCAAGCGTTGTGATATTATTGTGCTTATCACGCCCTTGAAAGCCCGCAACAATCACTATGTTATTGGTGCTCAATAATTCCGTAATTCGCTCAGCATCGACCGATTCAATCGTGGCATTATTGTAGACATCATCTGTTGTAATACGCACTTGATCAGCAGTCAATGACACGGCATTTACCCCACGCCGACAAATTGCCATTGCTAACAAAGACATCGATATCTGCTCTCCAGCAGATAACAGCACATCCAGCTCTCTAGGATTAGGGATTTCATCGACTTGTTTTGCGAGACCAAGGAGACGATTTGTCTCCCCATCCATTGCAGAAACGACCACGACCACTTGATTGCCTTGCTGATGCGCGCTAATAACGCGCTCAGCAACGGATTCTATGCGGTCAATGCTACCGACGGAGGTACCACCAAATTTTTGCACAAGTAGTGCCACATCGATCTCCAGTCGTTACAGTTTTTCAATCAACCATGGGGTAACCGAAGCTAAAGCTTCAGGCAATGCTGCTGCATCTGTACCACCCGCTTGTGCCATATCAGGACGACCGCCGCCTTTGCCACCAACTTGTAATGCAACTAAGTTAACCAACTCACCCGCTTTTACTTTGCCAATTAGGTCTTTGGTTACACCAGCAATCAAGCCAACCTTATCATCGCTAACATTACCAAGAACAACGATGCCACTGCCCATTTGGTTTTTAAGCTCATCAACCATGCCACGCAGTGCTTTATTATCAGCGCCATTTAGCTGAGTCACGAGTACTTTCACACCATTAATGTCTTGCACTTGATCAATTAAGTTAGCACTTTCTTGTGCGGCTAACTTGTCTTTCATTTGCTGAAGTTCTTTTTCTAACTGCTTACTGTGAGCAATCAATGCACTTACTTTTGTGCCAATAGAAGCCACATCCGATTTCACTAAACTGGCAGTTTCAGCCAATAATGCTTCTTCTTGATGCAAAGCTTCGATTGCAGCTGAACCGGTTACTGCTTCGATACGGCGAACACCCGCGGCAATACCACTTTCAGAAACAATCTTAAACAAACCAATATCGCCCGTACGGTTAGCGTGAACACCACCACATAATTCAGTCGAAAACTCACCCATGCTCAATACACGTACTTCGTCATCGTATTTTTCACCAAATAATGCCATCGCACCTTTCGCTCTTGCGGATTCGATGTCCATAATATTGGTTTCAATTACATGGTTTGCGCGAATTTCTGCATTAACAACACGCTCAATTTCGCGTAATTGCGACACTTTCATGCCTTCAATGTGCGAAAAGTCAAAACGTAAGGCTTCTGCTTTCACCAAAGAACCTTTTTGAGCAACATGATCGCCCAATAGATTACGCAGCGCAGCATGCAATAAGTGAGTCGCTGAGTGATTCAAGCTAATAGCTGAACGACGAGCGGCATCAACAACACAAACGACTTCATCACCAACACTCAATATACCTGTTGATAATGCACCTTTGTGACCAAATGCAGCACCGAATTTTTGCGTATCTTGAACATCAAAACGTTGGTCACCAAAAATCAACAGACCACTGTCACCACACTGGCCGCCTGATTCAGCGTAGAATGGTGTGTTATCGAGAATAACAAGGGCTTGCTGACCGGCTTCAATTTGCTCGACCAATTGACCATCAACGTACAAAGCAATCACAGTGCCTTTGTCTTCTGTAGCTTGATAGCCACTGAAAACAGTTTCAGCATCCACTTTAATTGCAGCCGTGTAATCAACATCAAACTGACCCGCTTCACGAGCACGCTGACGCTGTGCTTCCATCGCTTGCTCAAAGCCTTCTTCATCAATGCTAAAGCCCAACTCACGAGCCACATCATTGGTTAAGTCAGCCGGGAAACCGTACGTGTCATACAACTTAAATACAGTTTCACCATCAAGAACTTTGCCATCCAACGCATTTAAAGCATCGTTTAAGATAACTAAGCCACGCTCTAGCGTACGACCGAAGTTCTCTTCTTCAATACGCAGAATCTTTTCGACCATCTCTTGATGTTTCTTCAACTCAAGACCCGCCGTACCCATGACTTCGGCCAATGGCGCAATCAGTTTGTGGAAAAATGCACCTTTCGCACCCAACTTATTACCGTGACGAACAGCACGACGAATGATACGACGTAAAACGTAACCACGACCTTCGTTTGACGGCATCACACCATCAACAATCAAGAAAGAACAAGAACGAATATGATCAGCTAAAACACGTAAAGATTGATTTGATAAATCTTCGTAGCCAATAACGTCCGCAGCGGCTTTAATTAAAGTTTGGAAGATATCAATTTCATAGTTTGAGTGAACGCCTTGCATAATGGCAGCAATACGCTCAAGACCCATACCCGTATCCACTGAAGGCTTAGGCAATGGTTCCATCGTACCGTCTGGCTGACGGTTAAATTGCATGAATACGTTGTTCCAAATCTCAATGAAACGATCGCCATCTTCTTCTGGTGTGCCCGGGCGACCACCCCAAATATGATCACCATGATCAAAGAAAATTTCCGTACATGGACCACAAGGACCAGTATCCCCCATCTGCCAGAAGTTATCTGACGCAAACGGAGCACCTTTGTTATCACCAATGCGAACAATACGATCCGCTGGAATCCCTACTTCTTTATTCCAAATATCAAACGCTTCATTATCGGTTTCGTATACGGTCACCAATAAACGATCCGCAGGCAATTCCAATACTGAAGTTAAAAACTCCCACGCATACTGAATTGCATCGTGCTTAAAGTAGTCACCAAAACTAAAGTTACCCAACATTTCAAAAAATGTGTGGTGACGTGCAGTAAAGCCGACATTTTCAAGGTCATTGTGCTTACCACCAGCACGAACACAACGTTGAGCCGTGGTCGCACGCGTGTAATTACGCTTTTCAAGTCCAAGAAAAACGTCTTTAAATTGGTTCATACCCGCATTGGTAAATAGCAGCGTTGGATCGTTCGCTGGAACTAAAGACGAACTTTCAACGATCTGGTGACCTTTGCTTTCAAAAAACGCAAGATACGCGCGGCGGATCTCATCAGTGCTCATGTACATTGGTAAATCCCGAATAATGCAGTGTTAGACACCCAAAAAAATCGCTCAACGGCGATAACAATGGGACTAAGATAAATTCTTTGTGCGCTATTGTAAAACAAGGAGCCATGTTCAGGAAAAGGTTATCGCTGCCTAGGAGGTTATTTGCACGTTAAAATGGCTGAAAAAACACAACATTCGCTCAAAATACACACACCCTTATCTCAATTGACCAATAAACCTCATAAAAAAGCCACTTACTGTCGTTTTTTCGATAGCAAGTAAGATGTCAAAAGCTCCCCTTATCAAGAACAAAGAAACTTACATCCTTATTTACACTTTTTATATTCCCTTAAAGAATAATTGGCGTAAGGTGCTGCTCAATAGATTCAGTTGATTGGGAAATTATTCATGAAAAAAGCACTGCTACTCGCCTCACTTTGTTTATTGTCTACACCAGTATTCGCGGCAAACAATGTCATCAATCAAAATGCATTACACATGGCAAATACACAGACCCCACAGGGCGGCTTTACTGGACCATCAGTAGTGATTGGTATTAGCACCATCAAAGAAGCCATTAATGCGGGTATGTTCAGTGATGATACCCCCGTCACTCTAACCGGACATATTACCCATTCTCTGGGTGGCGAACTTTACCAATTTAAAGACAATACCGGTGAAATCGCGATCAAGATAGATCATGATAAATGGTTTGGTTTACAGGTAACGCCAGAAACTAAAATCACCATTCAAGGTGAAATCGATAAAGAACTAAACAGCATTGAAATCGATGTTGATCGTGTGCAAAAGGCCAGTTAACCCCTATGTGACTTAAACTTATTGAAACAAAAACGCCCACTTAATGTGGGCGTTTTTTATGAACAATGAATCCAAAAGATTCATGCACAAAATACAAGAGATAAAAATTAAAACTCGCTTTCTTCTTCAGATTCTTTTTCATTAGCCACGTCTTCTGGGCTAACCGGTGTTAATAACATCTCACGCAATTTCTTATCCAGTTCAGCCGCAATTTCTGGGTGCTCTGTCAAGTACTTACCAGCATTTGCCTTACCTTGACCAATCTTGTCACCATTGTAGCTGTACCAAGCGCCGGCTTTCTCAACCAATTTGTTCTTCACACCTAAATCGATCAACTCACCGTTACGGTTAAAGCCTTGACCATAAAGGATTTGAGTTTCAGCCTGCTTAAACGGTGCTGCAATTTTGTTCTTAACCACTTTGATGCGAGTTTCATTACCAACCACCTCGTCACCTTCTTTAACGGCACCAGTACGACGAATGTCCAAACGAACAGAAGCATAGAACTTCAGTGCATTACCACCCGTTGTGGTTTCTGGGTTACCAAACATCACACCAATCTTCATACGAATTTGGTTAATGAAGATACACATACAGTTAGACGCTTTCAGGTTACCCGTGATCTTACGCATCGCTTGCGACAACATACGCGCTTGAAGACCCATGTGTGAGTCACCCATCTCGCCTTCAATTTCCGCTTTTGGTGTTAATGCAGCCACGGAGTCAACAACAAGAATATCCACAGCACCAGAGCGTGCTAAAGCATCAACGATTTCTAACGCCTGTTCGCCCGTATCAGGCTGAGAAATTAATAATTCATTAATATCTACACCTAATTTCTGTGCATAGATTGGGTCAAGAGCATGCTCCGCATCGATAAACGCACACGTTTTTCCTGCACGTTGTGCTGCTGCAATCACTTCCAATGTTAATGTCGTTTTACCAGAGCTTTCAGGACCGTAAATTTCGACAATACGTCCCATCGGTAAACCACCCGCACCTAACGCAATGTCTAATGATAACGAACCGGTAGACACTGTCTCGATATCCATTGTGCGGTTATCGCCAAGTTTCATGATCGCGCCTTTACCAAATTGCTTTTCAATTTGACCAAGAGCCGCGGCAAGAGCTTTTTGTTTTTGTTCATTCATGATGTTTTGGATTCCGTATAATTTACATATCAAGCCGTTAGGCAAAGAACTATTGCAAAGACCAAGATTGCCTTTATCTGAATATCATGCCATCAAAAGGCATTGAAATCGGTGATTCAATATACCCAATCACGCGATTTACAGAAGATGATAGAGTTTACTCTGAATGAGCGGACGATGTCTGCCACAAACCCAATCAAGATCTCATTTTACACCATACAAGTGTAACGTCAGGAAAGAACACAACATGCCGCAATAGAACAAGTGCCTTAGTATACTGGGATTATATACAGTGTCTAGCTTTCCCATCCGCAATTCCCTTATCTTTATTCGGCTTGCAACTGGTTCAACACGATTTTCAAAGCAAACTCAATCGCTTGCTGGCGAACCTCCGCTCGATCACCCTGAAAAATTTGTGTCACTTCCTCATGCCACCCCGTAATATCGGCAAATCCAAAACACACCATGCCTACAGGCTTCGTTGACGTACCACCGGTTGGTCCAGCAATACCACTGACCGCAATCGCAAACTCACTGCCGCTGACGTCCAATGCCCCTTTTGCCATCGCATACACGGTTTCCTCACTAACTGCACCGTGCTTTTCCAATAGTTCATTCGGTACCCCTAATAATTGCATTTTAGCGGTATTACTGTAGGTAACAAAACCTTGCTCAAACCACGCTGAGCTGCCTGATATCTCAGTAATGGCTTGAGCAATACCGCCTCCAGTGCAAGATTCTGCCGTTGTTAAACGCCATTGGTGCGCCAATAATGCTTGCCCAACTTGAAGTGATAAAACATCCAAAGCCGTCATGGGGATCCCCTTTTAAAAATAATCACTGTCGATTCAGCATCACGATAACAACGAACACCAAACAATCCTAAGTCAATTTGCTACTTTGATGACGAATCAGATTCACGTATCCTAATCTCCCCTTCTACTGGCAGTAAACACAGGCGATCGCGTGACTGTAAATTCAACTGAAAAACACACCCCAATGATGCAGCAATATTTGCGCATCAAATCTGAAAACCCAGACACATTGCTGTTCTACCGCATGGGTGATTTCTATGAAATGTTCTACGACGACGCCAAAAAAGCTTCGCAATTACTGGATATTTCACTGACTAAACGTGGCGCTTCCAATGGCAACCCAATTCCAATGGCTGGCATTCCTTATCATGCTGCTGAGGGCTATTTAGCAAAATTAGTCCAGCAAGGTGTCTCTGTCGCTATTTGCGAACAAATTGGCGATCCAGCCACCAGCAAAGGCCCTGTTGAGCGTCAAGTTGTACGCATTGTCACACCGGGTACTGTCAGTGATGAAGCCTTATTGAATGAACGCCGAGATAACTTGATTGCAGCCATTATTCGCCACCCTGATGGCTTTGGTTATGCGACATTAGACATTACTTCGGGACGTTTCATGTTGGCAGAACTCAACACCGAAGAGGCCATGCTTGCCGAATTGCAACGCACTTCTCCTGTTGAGTTATTGTATCCCGATGATTTCTCTGACATGCACATTATCGAATCCATCAAAGGCATTCGTCGTCGCCCACAATGGGAATTTGAACTGAGCACGGCTCGTCAACAATTAACATTGCAATTTGGCACACGAGATTTGATTGGCTTTGGTGTTGAAAACGCAACTCGTGGTTTAACCGCGGCGGGCTGTTTATTACAGTATGTGAAAGACACACAAAAAACAGCCTTACCACACATTCGTTCAATCACGTTTGATAATAAAGAACAGTCGGTCATTCTTGATGCTGCCACACGTCGTAATTTAGAGTTAACCCAAAACTTAAGCGGTGGTACAGACAATACGCTTGCGGCGGTTTTAGACCAAACTTCAACCCCTATGGGGTCACGTCTATTGAAACGCTGGCTACATCAACCAATTCGTAATCATCAACAATTAAACGCCCGCTACGATGCCATTGCGACTTTTAAAGACAGCAATGCTTTTGACAATGTCGCACTGGTATTGAAAAACATGGGGGATCTGGAGCGTATTTTAGCGCGTTTAGCTCTGCGCTCAGCACGCCCTCGTGATTTAGCTCGCATGAAAATAGCGCTACAAACATTACCAGAATTGGTAGAGGTTTTAGCATCTCTTAATCAACCTCGCGTTCAAGAGTTGGCAAACGATGCCGCTCCTTTTGAAGAACTGTGCGAACTGCTTGAACATGCCATCATTGATAATCCTCCCGTTGTCATTCGAGATGGTGGTGTCATTGCCCCGCACTACAATGCCGAATTAGACGAATGGCGTGACTTGGCGGCAGGCGCAACACAATATCTGGATGACTTGGAAGCCCGTGAACGGGAGCGTCATGACATCGACACCTTAAAAGTGGGATTTAACCAAGTTCATGGCTTTTTCATCCAAGTCAGCCGTGGTCAAAGCCACCTTGTGCCACCCTACTATGTTCGTCGTCAAACCTTAAAAAATGCCGAGCGTTACATCATCCCTGAGCTAAAAGAACACGAAGACAAAGTTCTTAACTCAAAATCAAAAGCATTGGCGATTGAAAAAAAATTATGGGAAGAGTTGTTCGATCTCTTGCTACCACACTTGCCACGTTTGCAAACCATCGCGAATGCGTTATCTGAATTAGACGTCTTAAGTAATTTAGCCGAACGTGCTGATACCCTCAGTTATTGCCGACCAACCCTCAGTGATACCATTGGTATCCACATTAAAAATGGTCGTCATCCCGTCGTAGAACATGTACTGCAAGAACCTTTCATTGCTAACCCAATTGAATTAACCGAAAAACGCCGTATGTTGATCATTACAGGTCCCAATATGGGCGGTAAATCGACTTACATGCGCCAAACGGCACTCATTGCTTTATTGGCACACGTCGGCTCATTTGTACCAGCAGAAAGTTTGATCATTGGGCCTTTAGATCGCATCTTTACTCGTATTGGAGCCTCGGATGACTTGGCCTCTGGTCGTTCAACCTTCATGGTTGAAATGACAGAAACAGCCAATATATTACACAATGCGACGCGACACAGTTTAGTCTTAATGGACGAAATTGGTCGCGGAACCAGTACGTATGATGGTTTATCACTGGCATGGGCAAGTGCTGAATGGCTAGCACAAAAAATTGCTGCCATGACATTATTCGCAACTCACTACTTTGAGTTAACCGAATTACCCAATTTGATGTCAGGCTTAGCAAATGTGCATTTGGATGCTATTGAGCACGATGAAACCATTGCCTTTATGCACACAGTTCAAGAGGGAGCAGCAAGCAAATCGTACGGTTTGGCGGTTGCTAGCTTAGCTGGCGTACCCAAAGCGGTTATTGAGCGCGCAAAAAACAAATTGCATCAATTAGAAACCCAAACACCAAAAGCGGATATTCATAAAGTCCCACTAGAGACAAGTTCCGCACAAATCACACCGATAACCACAGCCACACCCGCCATTTCTGCCCTTGAACTTGCATTGGCCGAGATCAATCCGGATGACTTAACGCCCAAAGCGGCACTCGATGCCCTCTATCGGTTAAAGAGCTTACAAACCCAATAAAAGAAAAAGGACGCTTAGGCGTCCTTTTTTATTCAAAAACAGAGATAAAATTAAAAGGGGAAAAGAAAAATCACAATATCTCTTGGTTAAACAATGCCTCAATATTCAAGCCTTGATGAGTCAACATATCGCGTAAACGACGTAATCCCTCCACTTGAATCTGTCGCACTCGCTCACGTGTTAAGCCAATTTCACGCCCAACATCCTCCAATGTCGACGCTTCATAACCTAATAAACCAAATCGACGCGCTAGCACTTCACGCTGTTTTGGATTCAACTCTTGCAGCCAATTAACAATGGAACCACGAATATCATCATCTTGTGTGGTCACTTCCGGTCCCATGCCCTTTTCATCAGGAATAATGTCCAATAAGGCTTTTTCTGAATCGCCGCCAATCGGATTATCGACGGAGCTCACTCGCTCATTCAAGCGCAGCATCTTATTGACATCATCAATGGGTTTATCTAATTGAATCGCAATGTCTTCCGCCGTTGGCTCATGATCCAGCTTTTGCGCTAACTCTCGAGCCGTGCGCAAATACACGTTCAATTCTTTCACCACATGAATCGGCAAACGAATCGTTCGTGTCTGATTCATGATGGCTCGCTCGATGGTTTGACGAATCCACCATGTCGCATAGGTTGAAAATCGAAATCCACGTTCAGGATCAAACTTCTCCACCGCCCGAATTAAACCAAGGTTGCCCTCTTCAACCAAATCCAAAAGAGCCAATCCACGATTACTATAACGACGTGAAATTTTCACCACTAATCGTAAATTGCTTTCAATCATGCGCTTACGTGCCACATTATCGCCACGCAGCGCTCGACGAGCATAAAGCACTTCTTCTTCAGCAGTCAGCAAAGGAGAAAAACCGATTTCCCCCAAATACAATTGCGTTGCATCAAGCGCCTTCTGGGTTGAACTATAACGCGATACATCCAATGTTTCTGTCGTACTGGCTTCTGGCTGAACCGTTTTCGGTTCTGTTGTCGCCAGTTCCAAATCCATCTCAGCATCAAAATCAAATGAATCAAGGTCAGGAGCTGTGTTGCTTTTACTCATGGCGCCTCCAAATGGCGAGTTAGCACACCATGACAACGTCGCTATCTGTCCATTATTTAGGTAAAAAACGCATCGGATCGACCGATTTACCTCGATAACGAATCTCAAAATGCAGTTTTGTATCGCTTGCGCCAGTATTGCCCATTGTGGCAATTTTCTGTCCTGCTTTTACGTTTTGCTGTTCGCGAACCAATAATTGATCATTATGCGCATACGCACTCAGATAAGTGTCATTATGTTTGACGATCAATAAATTGCCATAACCTCGTAAAGCATCTCCAGCGTAAACAACCGTACCTGCTGCCGTTGCCACAATTGATTGTCCTTTCTTTCCAGCAATATCAATGCCTTTATTACCATTTTCGGTATTTGAGAAACGACCAACAATGCGACCTTTTACCGGCCAAATCCATTTAGAGACTTTGTTGTCTTTAATTTGTTTTTTTGTAACGGGTTTGTTTGTTTTTTCAGTCTGAGCGTAACTTTTCGAGGAGTTCGTCGCAACTTTTTTCTCAACTGGTGGCGGTTTTGCCGTTTTTTTCTCAGTTTTGGCATTGGGATCGGCAGGAATCACCATAGGTGGCGTTAATAAGACTTCCTGCAAAGAAGCACTGATGGGCGCTTGTGCATTCACACGAGCGACCACTTTAGGCGCTTCTAAACTCAATATTTGCCCTGGATAAATCGTGTAAGGTTTAACTAAACGATTCACTTTGATCAATTGATCAATACTTTGATTGGTAATGTACGAAATAAAGTACAAAGTATCGCCTTTATTCACCACGTAATTACGACCTTTATAACTGCCTTTTTCCAACACATCGTACGTATTATTTAATGAAGTAACGGGCGCGGGACTTGTACTGCTGCATCCTGTTAACGACAAGCACGCTAAGAAAAAGAAAAAAGAACCAAATTGTGTTTTCTGCCCATGCTCTCTCATCAATTTATCCTAATTCTCCAGAAATGAGAGGTACAAACCGCACCGCCTCAATATCATTACAAACAAATTGATCACGATTACGTTGAATACACATCAATCGCTGATGTTCTGATCCCACAGGCACAATACAGCGCCCATCATCAGCCAATTGTGCGAGTAACGCGCGAGGGACTTCATGTGCCGCTGCGGTAACAATAATCGCATCAAATGGGCCTTTATTGGCCCACCCAAGCCAACCATCACCGTGTTTTGTCGATACGTTATGCAAATCCAACTGCTTTAATCGACGTTTAGCTTGCCACTGCAAAGTTTTAATGCGTTCAACGGAATAAACGTGCTCAACCATATGCGC
>CAMQZF010000070.1 GCA_947039525.1 uncultured Photobacterium sp.
GCCCACCACAATGCCTCGTTTCCTTGGCTTTGTGTAAACCACCAAATACCAAAGAAAGTTAAGATCGAGACAAACATGCTATTTCGCATATCGTGACCACGTGTTGCACCAATAAAAATGCCATCCAATAAAAAACACCACAGAGACAATAACGGAACACACGCCAACCACGGTAAATAGTGTGCCGCTTCTTTTTGAACCGCTGGAATATCAGAAATCAACCCAATAATGTCATGACCAAACACCGTAAATGCCACTGTAAAACCAAGAGCGATCAACACACTCCAGAAAGTCACCCCAATCAAACTGCGTTTCAAATGACTTCGATTGCCAGAGCCTACCGATTGTCCAACGAGTGCCTCCATCGCAAATGCAAAGCCATCCATACCATAAGAAACCAGCATAAGCAGACTCATCAATACAGCATTCGCGGCAACGACATTAGTCCCAAGACTGGCACCTTCAAAGGTCATAAAGACAAACGCCATTTGAAGACACAAGCTACGCAGGAAAATATCACGATTTAAAGACAATAATCGTCCAAAACGTTGGTGAAGGCTTTTTATGCCAATCATTACTGAGGGCAAATGATGCTCACGCCAATATTGAACAACAAACCAAAGTCCTAACGCAAAGCCACAATAATCGGCAACCATTGAGGCGATGGCTGCACCTTCGACTTTCCAATGCAAACCCAGTACCAAAACACAATCCAATACGATGTTAATAACATTAGTCACAATCAACATCCACATGGGACCTTTCGCTTTCTGAATCCCAAGCAACCAACCAATAATGACAAAATTAGCCAGTGCAGCAGGGGCGCCCCAGATTCTGATAGAGAAATATTGCTCAGCGTAAAATTTGACTTGAGTCGAGGCATCACTAAATTGGAAAATCAGCGATTGAATGGGGGAATGCAGAAGCAAAAGAAAAAAAGAAAAACCGAAGGCTAATGCAAGGCCTTGTACTAAAAGGCGAACTTGTTCTGAGTGCTGTTGAGCGCCATACGCTTGCGCCGATAAGCCAGTGGTCGACATCCGTAAAAAACCCAATAACCAAAATGTCATATTGATCATCGAGCCACCGACAGCAACCCCACCCAAATACCACGCTTCTTTTAAGTGTCCAACAACGGCAGCATCCACTAATCCTAACAAAGGCACCGTTAAATTGGACAACACCATCGGCAAAGCTAAAGCCAATACTTGCCGATGTAAGTGACGATCACGTAAAACAGTTAGCACATCACACCATAAACTCAATAAATTGGATGTGCAGTCTAACTGAAACTAAATCAAATCGTCAGTTAACTCAAAAGCCAATGATCCAATAATAAACAAACAAACAATGCCAACAAATGCCAGATTGAAAATTTGAACATCGCCCAAGCATGACCTTTTTCATCAAAAAATTTCAACTTGATAGCATAAGCAACAAACGCCAAATTCAATAAGGTACTGCCCAATAAATACCCCCAATGACTCATGCCGATCAACCACGGAAACACCCCGACAATTGCCAGTAATACGGTATACAAAAGCACCATGCTTTTTGTAAACTCAATCCCATGTGTAACTGGCAACATAGGAATGCCCGCATTGGCATAATCCGCTCGACGGTGAATGGCTAATGCCCAAAAATGAGGTGGCGTCCACGCAAACACCAACATCACTAATAATAAAGCATCAGCGCTGATCGTTCCGGTCACCGCTGTCCAACCTAATAATGGCGGAGCTGCACCAGCCAAACCACCAATCACAATATTTTGTGGGGTCGCGTGTTTTAACCATGCTGTATAAATTCCCGCATACCCAACAAGACTGGCTAACGTTAACCAAGCCGTTAATGCATTCAAGGTCCATAACACCGCAAAGCCCATCAACATTAAAACAACAGCAAAAACCAAAGCTTGTTCAGCACCAATGCGTCCCTTAGCAACAGGACGATGATGAGTTCTTGCCATTTTTTGGTCAAATTGACGATCAATCACATGATTTAGTACCGCAGCTGACGCAGACAACGCACCAATGCCAATTAATCCAAACAAAACAGCCGACCAAGGTGGCAAAGTTGGCGATGCTAAACACATACCCACTAAAGCCGTGACTAATAACATCAAAACGACTTTAGGTTTGGTCAGTGTTAAATAATCGCGCCATATGGGGACAGAATGAAGAGGTAAAGAAACGGACGATACTGGCGTCATAATGAATGCCTCCTTGGCCACGACATATCTTGGTATCTATAATCAACCCTAGCACGCCAACAAGAAAGCAACACATTGATTCGTAAAACAGAAAGGAGAAGAAAGGCACCGCCCAAATTATGCCCAACAGCAATCCCAACCGGAATATGAAGAAGCACATTGCTCACACCAAGTCCAACCTGCAACAACAACATGACAATAAGCCAAATCGATTCACGTCGACGATATTGCCATAACCGCCATGCTAATAAACCAACAAAAAATGCAGTCACAATAGCGCCAATTCGATGCACAACATGAATAGAAACCCGTTGTTCGTAATTCAATACACCGAATTGATAACTATCATGTGTTGGTTGGATTAGCTCAAAAGCAGACCATTGAAAATCTTGCTGCCAATTTGCCTCACAAATTGGAAGTTGAGTACAAACCACCGCGGCATAATTGGAAGCAACCCAGCCACCTAAGGCAATTTGAAAAAATACAACACCAAAAGTGATCACACTCAATAAAAATAGGGAAGAAGAAAAAGAAGAGGACAACACACAGGAAGGATTTGGTAAGCGATGAAAGCGCAATACCAACAAAAATAACAATGAAAGTGTCGTAAACCCACCCAATAAATGCCCCATCACAACTAAAGGCATTAATTGCAGCGTGACTGTCAACATACCCAGTAATGCCTGACCACTCACCACACATAACAAACAAAATGGCAATAACTTTGGTGCACTCGAATAACGCCAACACCAAAGATTAATGAGTAAGACCAAGATCCCTAAAGTTCCAGCAACATAACGATGAACCATTTCGTTCCATGCTTTTTCTCGCTCTAATATCGAATCAGGAAAAGAGGCATATGCGATTTTTTGCTCGTCAAGCGTGTCCGGCACAGTTAAAAAACCATAACATCCAGGCCAATCAGGACAACCTAATCCGGCTTCCGTTAAACGCGTATAGGATCCTAATACAACAACAATGATCGCCAATCCAAAGGTGGCATAAATGGTGTATTTTAACGACCGCATCCTTGCTCCCTATATTCCGATCAATTATCCCACTTTTGATACTTTTAAAAGACGCTTTAAATCCTTCAACATGCCTTTGCCTTGAGCCAAAACTTCCGTTTTTGTACTGACCACAGGATAAGCAAGCATCACAGTGCGCAAAGGATCCGACAAATAAATCGCATGCTCACCAAACTCCCATGCTTGAACATCCGGTTGAATCTCTTTAGGAATCAAAAACACATCAATGCCTAGTAATTGCTCATCAATTGTCGGTGCTAACATCGCGTATTGCTCTTCTGTCATTAACACCAAGCTGCCAATCCGATCTTGATCAGCCCCTGTCGCAGAAGGCAATTGACGTAAAGTAAATAGCGCTGCCTCACATCGTAGCTCACAGGCTTCTGGCAATCGGTAAATGAGCTGCCATTTTCCTGTACTGGGCAACCAAGGCTGAATGCTTGGCGTACTCAATAATAAGCCATGATTTGTAACGCCACCTTGATACCACTGCCACTCTAAAATCAATTTCGCCATGATCACAGGAGTAGCAAACACTAAGATGATCAATATTAACGTTCGATACGCTTTCATATTCGACTCCGATATAGCCACCAGCCCGCTGATAAAAATACCGCAAAAGCCAAGCAGAACCATTGCATGGCATACCCGTAATGCTTCTGAGGCCCCATCACAACAGGCTGCCAAGTCGGCTGTAATGCAAATGGACTTTGGCTTTCCAATTGTAAAATCCACGGCATCAAAGGGTAATTAACATGTTCAGAAAGGCGTGGTAGCAAAAGATTCTGAACACGCAGAGGGTAATAAGGAGGCCAAATAGACGGTGAGGACAATTCCAATAATGGCTCAGGAATAGAAACAATGCCTGAAATGCTAACCTCACCATAAATCTGCGGCAAAGTAGGCCACTGGTCACGATAAGGCGGGGCCGCAATCCAACCTAAATTCACCAAAAACCAATGATGTCTTGTCGAAAAAGGGTATAACACTTGGTACCCCACTCGTCCTTGATACATTTGATTATCCAATAAAATGCCACGAGTAGAATCAAATTGCCCTCGAACACTCAAACGATGCCAACGTGGATCCGACGGTAAATTGCTGACACTCAAATACTCCAACTCCCCACGCTGTTGTAGCGCCACAGTGAGCGTTTCTTTTTGCGTTGCACGCGTCAATTGCCACGAACCTAACTTGACCAATGTCAGAATCACCGCCACAGTAAAAATAAGAAAACCAATTCGTTGCATCACCACCTCACCTAAAGGAACACAATGGTTATGCTGATAAAAATCGTAATAATTAGTGCGTTATTTTTTATTGTGTTCCATCTTTTCCGCGCACTACCTATCTTACTCAAAGATCCATCATCAAAAGACAACAACACACATAAGCTCTCTTATCACTTAGGCTGGCGCATCGGATTGTCCATAGGACTGTTCTTTATCTTGATTCTATTAATGTTATTCGGGGTCATCACTCCCAACCCAACACCCTTTTAAGCGTCATAAAACATACACAAACACAAATAAACACAACCAAACCACGTCCACAAAATGCCAATACCAAATCCCCGCTTGAAAAGCGAAATGATGTTTTGCATCAAAGTGCCCTTTCACCACTCGACACCACACAATAAAGAGCAATACTGCGCCTAAGGTCACGTGCAATCCGTGAAATCCAGTTAAGAGGAAAAAGGTATTTCCATACACTCCGGAGTCCAACCGTAAATCCAATGCTTGATAGGCGTGGATATACTCTTCCCCTTGTAACACCACAAAAACAGCCCCAAGCAATACCGTAATCAAAAGAAAAAAGATCACTCGAGATCGACGATTCGCCTCCATCGCAACATGGGCAAAATGCACTGTCACCGAAGAAATCATCAAAATTATCGTGTTATACAAAGGCAAGCCCAAAGGTCCCATTGCTTGTGTCTCACGCCCATCAGGCGTCATGACTAATGGCCAGTGCGCAGTAAAGTCGGGCCACAGCACCAACTGTGTCATTTCATTATTGCTCGCCCCACCAAGCCAAGGGATCGCAATCGTACGGGCATAAAACAAAGCACCAAAAAAGGCCAAGAAAAACATCACCTCAGAAAAAATAAACCAGCTCATTCCCTGTCGAAACGAACGATCCATCTGAGCACTATATAAACCGCCCATCGACTCATGAATCACATCCCGAAACCAACCAAATAACATCAACAACAATAAGCCGACACCAGCAATCAGGATCCATGGCCCTCGACCAGAGAAAAGATCCCCTACCGTTGCTCCCGCTCCAAGTGCAATTAAAAATAACGCTGCCGCGCCAACAATCGGCCAAATACTGGATTCTGGAACGTAATACACAGCGGATGAATCAGAAGAGGAAGAAGAATTTGAAGACATCATCAATCTCACTATTGAGTCGTAGTGGGCGCTTCAAAAAGCGTGTAAGCCAGCGTCAACGTATTGATCGATTTAGGTAGCTCAGGATCAACATAAAAAACCAACGATAAATTGGCTTCTTCACCGGCAGCTAAAGGTTGTTGCTGAAAGCAAAAACATTCGATTTTATTTAAATATTCAGCCCCCTCTCCGGGGCTGACCGAAGGCACGGCTTGCCCAATACTGTCGATAGGCGTGCGATTTTTCGCAAAATAACTGATGGTGTGTGTTTCACCAGGATGTACCACCATTTTCGTGACTCTCGGTTCAAAATCCCAATTCATATCAGGAGGAAGATAAGAGACAAACTCCACCGTCACCTCTCGTTGTTGATCCACAGCTGCACTGGCCTCTTGCGGTACATTTGACGTCTTTCCATTTAAGCCCGTCCAATCACAAAACACGGAATACAGTGGCACTAACGCAAACGCAAATCCGAACATGCCAATGGCAAACAGCCATAGCATCCATAAGGATCGGCGAGAAGATGAGGGAGAATCGTCCATGATTACATTCCTTATTAGTCCACTTTCGGTGGGGTAGAAAAGGTGTGATAGGGGGCAGGAGAGGGCAGCGTCCACTCCAACCCTTCAGCACCTTCCCAAGGTTTTTTCGGGGCTGGCTCGCCTTGGTGTACGCATTTAATCACAACGGCTAAAAACAAGAGTTGAGATAAACCAAAGGCAAAGCCACCAATGCTCACGATGGCATTCACATCAGCAAATTGCAGCGCATAATCGGGAATACGGCGAGGCATTCCTGCTAACCCCAGAAAATGCATAGGAAAAAACAGTAAATTAACTGAAATCAATGAACACCAAAAATGCCATTGCCCCAATCGCTCATCAAACATGTGACCGGTCCATTTAGGTAACCAGTAATACACCGCTGCCATAATGGAAAAAATAGCCCCAGACACCAGCACATAATGAAAATGTGCTACGACAAAATAGGTGTCGTGATACTGAAAATCCGCAGGTGTAATCGCCAACATCAATCCGGAAAAACCACCAATCGTAAACAAAACAATAAAGGCAATGGCGAACAACATGGGGACTTCAAACGTTAATGACCCACGCCACATGGTGGCAACCCAATTAAAAACTTTCACTCCAGTTGGGACAGAAATCAGCATGGTGCAATACATAAAAAAGAGTTCAGCCGCAATCGGCATCCCAGTCGTAAACATATGGTGTGCCCATACCAGAAAACTCAGCCCTGCAATCGAAATGGTGGCATACACCATTGAGCTGTAACCAAATAAACGCTTACGAGAAAATGCGGGAATAATCGCGGAGATAATGCCAAAACTGGGCAAAATCATAATGTAGACTTCGGGATGACCAAAGAACCAAAAAATGTGCTGAAACATCACGGGATCTCCCCCGCCAGCCGCATCAAAGAAGCTGGTACCAAAATATTTATCGGTTAGCACCATAGTGACGGCTCCCGCCAATACGGGCATCACTGCAATCAATAAAAACGCAGTAATCAACCATGTCCACACAAACAAAGGCATTTTCATATACGTCATCGTTGGTGCACGCATATTCATGATCGTCACAACCACATTGATCGCGCCCATAATGGAACTGATGCCCATAATATGAATCGCAAAGACAAATAAACCGGTACTGGCAGGACTATACGTCGTTGAGAGCGGGGCATAAAATGTCCAACCAAAATTGGGGCCACCACCTTCCATAAAGAGTGAGGACACCAACAAAGCAAAGGCAAACGGCAGAATCCAAAAGCTCCAATTATTCATTCTAGGCAGTGCCATATCTGGTGCCCCTATCATGACTGGAATCATCCAATTGGCTAAGCCCGTAAAAGCAGGCATAACCGCTCCAAATACCATGATTAAGCCATGTACCGTGGTCATTTGATTAAAAAAATTCGGCTCAACCAATTGCAATCCGGGCTGAAATAATTCCGCTCGAATGACCATTGCCATACCACCACCCAAAAAGAACATGGCACAACTGAACATCAAATATAACGAGCCAATATCTTTATGATTCGTAGTTAACACCCAACGCATTAACCCACTAGGACGATGATCCTCATGATGTTCTCCTGTCTGCGTTTCTGTTTCTGTTACCACCGCATCCCGCAGCATGTCACTCATGACTCACACTCCCTGTTATAAGTCTTTTCCATTCAAAACTGCATTCACCTCTGCCGCTTGAATCGCATCGCCCGTATCATTGCCCCACGCATTACGTTCATACGTCACAACCGCCGCGATCTCTTGCAATGTTAATTGCTGACCAAAGGCTTGCATCGCGCTGCCCTTCTTTCCGTGAACCACAATATTAATGTGTTCTAATTTTTTGGTCGGGTCGACAGAAAGACCGACTCCCGCGAGAGCAGGAAAAGCCCCTTTGATCCCTTGCCCTTCGGCTTGGTGACACATAGCGCAACGATTCACATAAGTTTTTTCACCCAACTTCATCAGCGAATCCATATCCATATTCATCGCCAATAATGCCTGTTCTTTTTCTTTCGCTTCACGTTGAGTCGTTTGCGTGGTTTGTAGCCATTGCTCATATTCATCCTGCGGCTTTGCAATTACCACAATCGGCATAAAGCCATGGTCTTTACCACACAGCTCCGTACATTGACCGCGATAAATACCCGGCTTATCAATTTGTGTCCACGCCTCATTAATGAAGCCCGGATTCGCGTCTTTTTTCACCGCAAAAGCCGGAACCCACCAAGAATGAATGACATCTTGCGAGGTAATTAAAAAACGGATTTTTTTCCCAACGGGCAGTACTAAAGGACGATCGACTTCCAATAAATAATTGGCTCGTTTGGGACGTTCATTATCAATTTGAGCCGCCGAGGTAGCGAGTAAAGAAAAGAAAGCAACCTCTTGATCAAAATAGCGATAATGCCATTTCCATTGTGAGCCCGTGATTTGAATCGTAACGTCAGATTTAGAGGTGTCTTCCATAGCAATCAGAGTTTGTGTTGCAGGAATGGCCATTAGAATCAAAATAACGAAAGGAATAAACGTCCACAGCATTTCCACTTTAGTACTTTCATGAAAACTTGCCGATTGTGCCCCTTTGGATTTTCGATGATGTAAAATCGCCCAAAACATCAGACCAAAGACGACGACACCAATCCCAACGCAGATATAAAAAATGGTCATGTGCAATTCAAAAACACGCTGGCTCACCGCCGTTACGCCTTTATCCATATTGAATCGCATGCTTGGCTCACTCGCAAAAACAAACGATGCGAAACTCAAAATAAAATACAAACAACAACAAAAAAAGGAACGCATCGTGAGTTCTCCCTGCTCAATTCACACACTTACCATCCGCGTAAGTCCATCTCATTTAAAGATCAAAAAGCATGGGTAAGATCGCCATGGCTTTGTCTTTAAAATAGGTCAGAATCAAAGAAAAAACACAAAAACATTCTACTGAGGAATAACCGAAAAGAGAGTAAAGAAGGAAAAAAAAGAAAAAAGGAAGGCAAAGACAGCACTTCCTTAGTTAACTTACAAACATTAAATCACAACCAATCCGCATGGCGAATTACGCCAACCGCTAGTCCTTCAATGGTTAAGGATTGATGTTTTAAATCCACAATAATAGAAGAAAATTCCGCATTTTCTGGGTGCAATAACACTTGTTTGCCATTACGTTCCAAACGCTTCACTGTCACATCATCATCAACACGAGCGACCACGACTTGTCCATCATGTACATCTTGTGTTTTGTGTACAGCCAGCAAATCGCCATCCATAATTCCAATGTCTTTCATGCTCATCCCCGACACACGTAAAAAGAAATCGGCTTTCGGCTTAAACAAATTGGGATCCACATTATAATGTTTTTCAACATGTTCCTGCGCCAAAATAGGCTCACCTGCCGCGACTCGACCAATTAAAGGCAATCCAACAGCCGTTTCAACTGCCGCTCCAACTAAGCGAATACCTCGAGATGCACCCGGAATAATTTCAATGACACCTTTACGTGCCAGCGCTCTTAAATGCTCCTCTGCCGCATTCGCAGAACGAAAGCCTAATTCTCGGGCAATTTCAGCACGAGTCGGTGGCATACCAGCAGTATCAATGTTTGTTTTAATGACATCAAAGACTTGCTGTTGACGTTGCGTTAATCCTTTCATAATTAATCCTGTTTGTTTATACAGTTATTTGTGAGTATATCCACCCTCTGGGGACTTGCAATCTTTCCCATAAAAAAAGCCGTATATATAAGAGAATTGGGGAATAAAAAGCATTTAATTTCAAAAAAACCGTCTTTATTAATCTTCGAAAATGCTTAAAATTGACAAAAAAATGCAGAGAATCGACATTCTCTTTCTGTATCAAAACAAAGATATCGAGAATATCTGCTATTCTTGCCACGCATTACAACCCTATAGGCCGTCAATATCATGCCCAATTGGCAAACGCTTTATCAAAAGCTGCTTAATTTACCGCTATCTTTACTGGTAAAAACCAAATCGATTCCAGCGAACCCATTGCAAGATTTAAATATTGATCTGGAACGTCCTCTTTTATATTTATTGCCGTTTCAATCAAACGTCGATTTATTGACATTGCGTAGCCGAACCAAAAAACTAGGCTTACCCGACCCATTCACTCCACTGATGATTAATGGTCAATCTTTTCAACGTTGGGTCTGCTTATCACAAGGCCCCAGTGTCTTTGGTAAAAGAGATCAATTACCGCCACAATCGTTAGAGATCTTCACGCAACTGTTAGAGATCAGTAAACAAGATCCCACACTTGATATTCAAGTCGTGCCAACCGCCATTCTATGGGGACGAAAACCCGGTAAAGAAAATCAATCTGGACCAATATTAAAATCATTAAATGGTCCTCAAAAATGCATTGCGATTTTAGGGCATGGTCGAAATTGTTTGGTACGCCTAAGCCCTACCGTTTCACTACGATATATGGCCGATCATCACGGTACCGATTCAGCGATCGCCCAAAAATTAGCACGTGTGGCTAAAATTCATTTTTCTCGTCAAAAATTGGCGACATCAGGTCCAAAATTACCGGATCGACACGCTTTATTTCAACGTCTACTCACCTCAAAAGCGATTGAAAAAGTCGTTATTGAAGAGGCAGCAAGCCGTAACGTACCCGTTGAAACGGTAAAAAAAGAAGCCGTGCAAATGATGGAAGAAATTGCCACCAATTTCTCCTATAAATTGATCCAATACGGTCAAATTATTCTCGGCTGGTTTTGGAATCGTTTATATCAAGGCTTAAATATTCATAATGCCAAAGCCGTACGTCAATTAGCCCAAGACGGGCATGAAATCGTCTATGTACCTTGTCATCGTAGCCACATGGATTACTTATTATTGTCTTATGTGCTTTATCATGAAGGCATGGTACCGCCGCACATTGCAGCGGGAATTAACCTGAACTTTTTCCCGGTAGGATCCATTTTCCGACGAGCAGGCGCTTTCTTTATTCGACGCAGTTTCAAAGGTAATCGCCTCTATTCGACCGTCTTTCGTGAATATCTTGCAGAATTATTTACCCGTGGTTATTCGGTTGAATATTTCAGTGAAGGTGGACGTTCACGCACAGGCCGTCTACTCCCAGCCAAAACAGGCATGTTGTCCATGACCATTCAAGCCATGTTGCGTGGTTTAAATCGTCCAGTAACCTTAGTTCCTATCTACATCGGCTACGAACACGTCATGGAAGTGGGTACTTACGCCAAAGAATTGCAAGGCCAGCGCAAAGAAAAAGAAAATATCGGGCAAGTGCTCAGTAGCATTCGTAAATTGCGTAATTTTGGGCAAGGCTATGTTAACTTTGGTGAACCAATCCCACTAAATACCTATTTAAACGAGCACGTTCCTAATTGGCATCAAGATGTGGATCCCATTGAGCCAAAAAAACCCACGTGGCTAAACCCTGTCGTGAATGATCTCGCCGTTAAAATGATGACTCACATCAACGATGCAGCAGCAACCAACGCCATGACTTTGTGTGTTTTAGCATTATTGGCATCCCGCCAACGAGCACTTAGCCGTGAGGAGTTGGAGAAACAACTCGACTGTTATTTGCAGTTATTGCGCAATACGCCGTACTCTAAGCATTGCACAATCCCATCGGATGAACCGGCTGATTTAGTGACACACGCCATTAAAATGGAAAAATTCGTCGTCGAAAAAGACGGCTTAGGTGAGATGATTTCGTTAGATCGTGAGCAATCGGTGCTCATGACGTACTACCGCAATAACATTCTCCATTTATTTGCGATTCCATCATTAATTGCTCGTATTGTGATGCAGCATCAAGGCATTCACCGCACTGAAGTACAACAGCAAATGGCATTATTATTCCCATTTCTAAAAGCCGAACTCTTCTTACATTATGAAGAAACGGATCTTGCTGATGTCGTGGATACAAAATTAAATGAATTGATTCGCCAAGAATTGATCATTGAACAAAAAGAAT
>CAMQZF010000071.1 GCA_947039525.1 uncultured Photobacterium sp.
GTTGGATCTAATTGTTGAATTTTATCCAGTAAATCCAATCCATTCATCGCTGGCATGTAAACATTACAGATCACCACGCCCGCCCAATCTTTATAAAGATGATCCATGACTTGTGTTGGATCGGTTAGAGCAAGGACTTGATAACCGGAGGTAGTGAGTAGGTGATCGTAGGATTCGGCTACGTCATGGTCATCATCAATAATTAAAATATTCTTATTCTTGAGCATAATTCAGTTCTAATACAATGAGGGCGCCTTGTTGAAGGCTGGATGCCAGATAAATCTGTCCGTGAAAAGTGGTCATAATCGTGCGACAAATGTTCAAACCTAGCCCTAAACCGACGGGTTTCGTGGTGATAAAAGGTGTAAATAATCGTTCGATTATATCGGATGGAAAGCCTTGTCCAGTATCTTTAATGCCGATAGTCAGGTGATTATTTTGCGTATTCAGCACATAAATTTCAATCTCTCTTTGTGGTGATTGCATGACGGAGTCGCAACTGTTCATAAAGAGATTGACAAAGACTTGCTCTAACTGAACAGCAGTGGCTTGAACCATTAGGTGATTTGGCAATTGATTATCAATATGAATGCGATTTTTGATGATTTTTGATTTGAGTAATTCACTTGCTTGCTCTACGGAATGGTGAAGGTTAATAGCGACCAAAGGTGCATCAATTTGTTGTTTTTTCGCAAAGCTTCTCAAGTTGGTGATAATGGAACTCATTCTATCGGTGAGTTCTTCCATCTTCAGGAGGCTTTTTTTAACGTCACAATTAAGACTTTTATCCAAAGATAACTTGGCGGTGAACAAATACGTGTTCAAGGCGGATAATGGCTGATTTAATTCATGTGCCATGGTTGTCATTGTTTGTCCTACGACTGCCATTTTTGCTGCTTGAATTAATTCATTTTGCGTGGTGCGTAAGTCGGCTTCAATGCGCTTTCTTTCTTCTATTTCTGTGATTAACTGTTGATTACTGGTTTGTAGAGAGGTGGTTTTTTCTAAAATACGTTGTTCTAACCAACGGGCATTGATTTCTTGTTCTGTAATGTCTGAAATGGTGGCAATCCATTTTATACCGTTGTTTTGTTGAAAGGCGCATATGTCTAATTGCAGATAGCGTTTGTTCTTGTTTTTTTCCAACATCACTTTTTTTCTAAAGTAGGAGTTTTTGATGAAATTTTGTGAGGACGGTGTAAAGAGCACGCGTATTTGTGCTTGTTCTGATGGTTGAAACAGTGTCCAAAGTGAATAAGGCATACAAATGTCGGTGAGGGCTGATAATTGGAACAGTTCTTGTGCTTTGGGGGTTATGGATTCTATGGTGCCTTGGTTATCACAGGTAATAATACACGCATCGGTTTTATTGATTAAGTTCACCGCATTGCTTTTGGTCAACGCTTGTTGCTGCTCACAAAATTCACGAAGTTTATTACCCAGCTGCCCGATTTCATCTTGTCCATCTAAGGTAATATCGACATCAAAACGCCCATGACCAATGGCCGTTAAATGTTCGCTCAACTTATTTAAACGTGTAATTAAACCCCGTTTAATTAACAGCACAAAGAATAAAATTGCGGTAATTAGCGTGATTAATAACACGATACCCATCGACATATTTGCCCAAGTCATCTGTTGTTTGGCTTGTTGGTATTGATGTTGAGCAAAGTTTTTTATTTGATTGGTTACGGTTAGGCTGTATTGCGCCTGTTCCAATAATAAGTGATTTATCTTATGTTCTGATGCCAGATTTTTCTTTTTAAGTTCATGACAGCGAGTGAGTAATGTAAATAATCGACCGGTCGGTGTTAGTAATTGTGCTTGGGTCTGCAATAGTTTATTCAGTTCGGATAATTGGTGGTGATTATTTAATGTGTTGAATGTTGTTTGTAATTGTTGAATCAATTTTGTGATGTTATGGATCGACTGCTCAATGGTTTTGGGATCTTCAGGGATAAACGTATCGGTGATTTCTCTATGCAATTGGCTGACATATTGGCGTAATTGAATTAATTTTGATAGTTGGGCTATGTAAGCTTGCAGCTCATCATGAGTTAATTTTTTATCCATGATGATTTCATCATTGACTTGATTTTGAATTATCCGAAGTTCTTTATGTGTTTTTTTTTGTAGTGCTCGGAGTTGAGATTTTAGATGGAACTCTAATTCTCTGGTGTATTGCCAAGCTTTAATGTCTTTGAAATAAAGGTTAAAAGCACGTTGTAATTGTTGTTGGTTATTGATGAGTGGAACGTAGTGAGAGTTATTGCTGATTCTTATGGTTAGTGTCTCAATGTTATCGAGTTTTCGTTTCGCAATGCTAATGGCATTTTCATTAAACTCTAATTTTGGGTACTGATTAATGGCATATAGCGCGGTTTGCAGATCGGTAATGTTATGCTCAAGTTTATAACTTGCTTGGAGAACTGGGAAGTTGGTGTCTAAGATTTGTTGGATACGTCTCTCAATGTGTACCCAATTGACAATAGCAATGCTGCTTACCAATACGGTGAGTAAAGCCATAAACCCAATAGCCAGAATAAATCGTTGACCGAGTGTGTTTGTGCGCAGCATAGCAACCTTATTATTAGAGATATGAAATAATAAAAGTCGCAGTATACGAGTTCGTTTTTTAAAACTGAATAAAAAACAAATAAATAGGCTGCACTTTATGAATAAGGCAGCCTATTTGAGACTTATGTTTTATTAGAGATTAAGCCGATAAAATTTGTTGAATTTCATTCAAGGATAAATGGTATTGGCGTGGACATTTGTGCCATAACGCATTCATTCGTTCATATTTTTCTTGCATTGCGATACTGCTGTTAAATTGATGTTCTGTGCGTTCAAATTGTGGGTATAACCCTTCTTCTTCGGTTAAAAAACGAACATAATTAAGCAGTGCGGATTCTGTGATTGCATCGTAACCGTGGAAGTTTAGACGGCGTGAATCCAGTTGATTTTTATCCTCTGCAGAAAGTAGCTGAAATGAGGCTTGTAAGGCGTGATGCATTTCCATGACATCAATAATCATACGGCATGTTTCTTCTGATAAATAACCAAAGTTTTTATCCAACTCGCGAATTTGTAAGCCGTATCCACGTTCAACAATCGTTTGTAAGCGACGGTATTTTACGCTGTTTTCAGGATCCATTTGTGCCATTAAATAGTATTGATTTGATAAAATTAAGCGTTGAGCACTGGTCATTTCCATGAAACTATTCTCTCTATTTTGTTATTGATTTTTTAAAAGATTAGCGCAGCTTGGTTAGTTTTGTATTTGATCTAACAACGGATTGTAGATTGATTTCTTTTTGTAGACACTGATATTGTGAGTTAAGTTCGTTTTTTGTTGATATTTACAGGGTAATAGACGGAAGTTTTTAAACTAAAGTCTGTCATTTTATCTGGGATAGAGATGCTGTCAGTCAATCTTTCATCAGTATGATAAGCGTAAAAACAAATGTTTTTAAGCGGTTGCATTGGATTCAACCGCTTGCTGATGGATTAACTCAAGCCAGTGATATTGCCTTCTGCATCAATATCTAAATTCATGTATGCGGGCTTTTCTGGTAATCCTGGCATGGTGAGCACATTTCCGCATAAAGCATAGATAAATCCAGCTCCGGCACATACTTTTAGTTCACGAACCATCAAGGTGAAATCTGTCGGGACACCTTTTAAGCGAGGATCATGACTGATCGATAGGGGGGTTTTCGCAATGCATAATGCTAGATTATCGTAACCTTGAGCCTTGATCTGTTGAAGTTGCTTTTGAGCCAGATCTGACAGTTCAATATTTGCGGCGCCATATCCGACTTCCGCTAAGATCATCAGTTTCTCTTCCAGAGATTGCGATAAAGAATACAGAGGATGAAAATGCGCTGGTGTTTCACAAGCTTGTACGACGGCTGTTGCTAATTCAATCGCGCCTTTACCACCTTGAGAAAATGCATCGCTGATGGCAACGCTGACTGGTGTTGAAAATTCGTACTCATGAATCCATTGCTTTAGCGTATTTAATTCAACGTCACTGTCTTGTGGGAAGCGGTTGATGGCGACAACGACTGGCACACCGTATTGAGTGGTGTTGTGGATATGCCAAAGAAGATTTTGAAACCCAGCCAGTAGAGCATCATGATCAGGCTCGAATAAAGAGGGGGGCAATGACTCTCCAGGGCGAAAATCGTATAATCCTGAATTGGCCTTCAATCCTCGTAATGTGGCGACTACCACAGCGCAGTCAGGACCACGCCCGGCTTGTTGTGCTTTGATATTACAAGCTTTTTCAAAGCCCATGTCGGAACCGAATCCACTTTCTGTTACCACAAATTCACTGAGTTTGAGTGCGATTTTATCGGCTAAAATGGATGAATTACCATGGGCAATATTCGCAAATGGACCAGCGTGGATCAGTGTTGGGACACCTTCTAAAGTTTGCATTAAGGTTGGCTCAATGGCTTCATGCATAATGACCGTCATCGCGCCGGCTACTTGCAATTGTTCTGCGGTTATTTCATTTCCATCAATATCATAAGCCAAAATTAAACGTCCAATCCGGCGGCGTAAATCGAAGAGATCATCGGCTAATGCGAGAATTGCCATGAGTTCTGACGCTGCGGTAATATCAAATCCATCTTGACGTTCATAGCCATTCACCGTTTGGTCTGGTAGGTTTTCTCCGATAGTGATTTTACGTAACGCTCGATCGTTATGGTCGATGACTCGGCGCCAAACTATGCGTTTAATGTCGATTTTTAATGCGGTGAGTTCAGTTTTTTGTTCAAAAATATCATAGCCTAAGCGTTGCTCATGGTATAGACGGGCATCAATGGCGGCGGAAGCTAAATTATGAGCCGCTGAAATGGCATGAATGTCTCCCGTTAAATGTAAGTTTAATTTATCCATCGGGACAACTTGACTGTAGCCACCACCTGCCGCACCGCCTTTAACACCAAAGACGGGTCCCATTGAGGGTTGGCGAATACATGCCATGGTTTTTTTCCCTAGTTTTGCCAATCCTTGAGCTAAGCCTATCGTTGTCACTGTTTTTCCTTCTCCTAATGGGGTCGGAGTGATGGCGGTGACTAAAACCAATTTTCCTTCTTTGTTGTTTTTTAATCGATTTAAGATAGCGGGTTTGACTTTCGCTTTTAAGCTGCCCTGGGGGGTGAGATCGTCAGCCGTTATGCCAGCATGCTTGGCAATGTCTTCAATAGGCAGTAACAGAGTGTTTTGGCTGATTTCGATATCACTTTTCATGGCTTTTTATCCTGATGTTATGACGCAAAAACGGGACGATCAACACAAGGCAATCGTTTGCTTTTGGTTTATATTACGATATTAACATAAATAAATAGTGAGTTATTGCAGATCTGGATATAGACTTTTAAAGAGATTGAAAATGGATAAAGATAGATAAAGTGAATAGAATAAGTTCAGAACCCAGTTTAGATGGACATTAATCTAAGGTTAATACTGCATATGTAAGATGATTTTTTCAAATTAAAGTCAATATTTTGTCTATAGCGATAGCTATTTATAAATTAGAGTTTTTGTTCTGTTTTTTTTACTTTAAGATGAAATTAAAATTGATTAAAAATGTTTTTTAATTATATATTTCAATGTTAGTCATTGAAATTACATTTGTAATCTTTTTAGTATATAACTATAAGAAAGTGGTCATGATGATGAAAAAAGTACAACAAATAATGGAGGCTTCTTTATTATTATTTAATGAAAAAGGAGTTAATAATGTTTCAACTAACCATGTCGCCGCTTATTTAAACATTAGCCCTGGTAATCTTTATTATCACTTTAGAAATAAATCCGATATTATAAACAGCATTTTTGATCAATACTCAGAAGAATTGAAAACACATTTTCAACCAACAGGTTTTCAAAGCGATCATGCAGCAATTGAACGCTTTGCTCAGTATTTAAATTCTGTTTTTCTTTTGATGTGGCGTTATCGTTTCTTTTATATCAATATGTCTGATCTACTTAGTTCAAATAAAGAACTGAGAGATAAGTACATGATAATTCGGGCTAATCTAAGTACTAATATTACACGTTTGATTGAGGGTTTTATTGAGGATGGTTTGATTTCATTAGATCCATTGGACGTATACCCATTTATTGAAAATTTAAAGTTTCATTGTTCTTGTTGGATGAATTATGAATCCACATTGTATGAATATGACACATTTACAAAAAAAGCGGCTTATGAAGGGTTGATTAAGTTTTTATTTAATTTTAGATTGGTTTCAACTCCTGAAGCTCGTATTCAAATTCTTGAATTAGAACATAAGTATAAAAAGGAATTGGAAAGTTTGGATTTTAATTCCGAATTACTTATTGTTAGCTAAATCAACATTGACGTCAACACAAACATTAATAATATCATTAATGTTTGTGTTTGGTTTTTCTAATGGTTATTTAATATTTTTTCATTTTAAGTAAGTTTGATGCTTATTTTATATAAATATGATTTCCACTATTATTCTTAGTTTTTTATATTTTGATATTGAAATATATGAATATTTAAATTATTGGATTTTTGTCTTGTTGATGTGATGAATTAGGCATAGAATAATTCTCATTATCTCTTGGGTTTACGGTGTGTATATGAAAATTTTAATGGTAATGACATCTCATGATAAGTTAGGTAATACCGAACATAAAACAGGACTTTGGGCTGAAGAATTTGCTGCTCCGTATTATCGTTTTTTGGACGAAAATGCCACCGTCACTTTGGCTTCACCATTAGGTGGACAGCCTCCGATTGATCCTAATAGTGAATTACCACAATCACAAACTGAGGCAACCGAACGTTTGTTCTCAGATAAAGTGGTATTGAGTCAATTAAGCAATACACTGCGTTTATCTTCTGTTTATGCCAGTGATTATGATGCCGTTTTCTACCCTGGTGGGCATGGTCCATTATGGGATTTGGTGTCAGATAAAGATTCCATTGCATTAATTGAAGCTTTTTTAAAGGCGAAAAAACCAGTAGCGACAGTCTGCCATGGCCCAGCTGTTTTGCTCAATGTGAAAGATGAAGCAGGAGTTGCTGTCGTCTCTGGTAAAAAAGTAACTGCTTTTACCAATAGTGAAGAAGCAGCGGTTGGATTGACCGAGATCGTTCCTTATTCATTGGAAGATGAATTAGCGGCGCGTGGTGGTTTGTATCAATCGGTTGCTGATTGGCAATCTTTTGTTGTGAAAGATGGCTTGTTGATTACAGGTCAAAATCCGGCCTCTTCTGAAGCCGTAGCTCAAGCTTTATTAGCGGAATTAAAAGCTTAATATTGACAATATCAAGTACCTTATTTTTTTGGAAAGAGAGAAAATCTTTTTTCGTATAACCAGGACACAATTATGTTGAATTTCACATACCATAACACCACTGAGATTTTTTTTGGTGAAGGTCAAATCGCTGCCATTCGTAACGCCATCCCAAAAAATGCTAAAATTTTAATGACTTACGGTGGTGGCTCTATTAAGGCGAATGGTGTTTATGAGCAGGTTACTGCGGCATTAGACGGTTTTGATTGGCAAGAATTTGCAGGTATTGAGCCGAACCCTAAATACGATACATTAATGAAAGCGGTTAATATTGTGAAACAAGAGGGTATCACTTTCTTGTTGGCTGTTGGTGGTGGTTCGGTTGTCGATGGCACTAAATTTATTGCTGCGGCTGCGGATTATGAAGGCAATGATCCTTGGGATATCTTAGCAAAACGTCGTGCAGATGATTCAGTTGAATTAACGTCGGCTGTTCCGCTAGGTTGTGTGTTAACATTGCCAGCAACGGGTTCGGAAACCAATATTGGTGCAGTTGTTACTCGTGGTACCACGAAGTTGTCTTTCTTATCACCGTATGTTCGCCCGCAATTTGCGGTATTGGATCCAAGCGTGACACTCAGTTTGTCACCTCGCCAAGTGTCTAATGGGGTCGTTGATGCCTTTATTCACACAATGGAACAATATTTGACTTACCCTGTGCATGCAAAAGTACAAGATCGTTTTTCTGAAGGTTTGTTGATGAACCTGATTGAAGAAGGGCCAAAAGCCTTAGCAACGCCAAATGATTTGGATGTTCGTGCTAATATTATGTGGTCTGCAACCATGGCATTAAGTGGTTTGATTGGTGTGGGTGTTCCTCAGGACTGGGCGACGCATATGATAGGCCATGAACTAACTGGCTTATATGGTATTGATCATGCGCGTACGTTGGCGATTGTTTTACCTGCGATCATGAAAGTGCAGCGTGAGCAAAAACACGAAAAATTGGTGCAATACGGTCAGCGTGTTTGGGGATTGTTTGGTACGGATGAAGAGATCATTGATCAAGCTATCGAGAAAACGGAGGCTTTCTTCCGTGAAATGGACATGCCTGTTCGTTTGAGTGATGTTGATTTGTATGAGTCGAATATTAATGAAATCATGGCGGCATTAGAGACCCATAATATGTTGGCTCTAGGTGAGCGTGGTGATATGACGTTAGAGGTTAGCCGTAAAGTGTTAGAAACGGCGAGATAGAGTCTATCTTGCATGATTATGATGAGTTTTCATCTTAAAAGCCCACCGATGGTGGGCTTTTTTTATCTTAGAAAATTACTTTTTTACCATAACCTTCTAAAATGCTTTTAATGCGTTCCATGGTTTCTTTTTTCGGTGGCTCAAGATCCCCTAATGGGTAATCGTAGCCCATGGTTTCCCATTTGTGAGCTCCCAATTTGTGGTACGGCAACATTTCAATTTTTTCGATGTTGTCCATATCTTTAATGAATTCACCTAGCATGTGTGCGGATTCATCATTGTCGGTGTAACCGGGTACGACAACATAACGAATCCAGGTTAATTGATTACGTGCTTGCAAATAACGCGCAAAATCCAAAATACGTTTGTTGGGAACACCGACGAGATCGCGGTGAATCGCATCATTGATTTGTTTTAAATCCAGCATCACTAAATCAGAGGCGTCTAAGACTTCATCAATAACGTCAGTCATTTTTCGAACATAACCGTTAGTATCCAGACAAGTATGAATGCCTTCGGCTTTAGCGGCGGTAAATAAATCGCGAACAAATTCGGGCTGCATCATGGCTTCGCCACCCGATGCGGTAATTCCGCCTCCTGATGCCTTCATAAAATGACGGTAGCTTTTGGCTTCAGTAATGATTTCTTCTACTGTGGCTTCTTTACCGTCATCTGGATCCCAGGTGTCACGGTTATGACAGTATTTACAGCGTAATAAACAACCTTGTAAGAAAACAATGAATCGAATGCCGGGCCCGTCAACGGTTCCACAGGATTCGAAAGAGTGAATTCGACCAATTGCTGACATAATGTACATTCTCAGTGTATGAAGATGGTGTCATTTTATTATAAAGTAGAAAGTGACCCTAGTGATAAACACGGAGAAAAGGTAAGGGAATACAAATAAGCCCTCAAAGAGTGAGGGCGATGAGGACTATTTTAACTTTAATTGCTCATTAATGGTGATGATTAATTCATCCATCCATTCATAACGACGTCGATACATGGCACGTTTAGGACGAGAAATATCTTCTTGTTCTTTACGAATATCGATTTTGCTGATCTCATAAAAATCTTTGTCAAATGGCGTTGCGCCCTGAGACTCCCAATGGGTGTTGTAGTTTGCTCTTACACGATGATTACCGCCATAACGTTTCGCTCGATAGATATGAGCGGAGTTGTTGACGGCAAGAATGCGATCCACATTCCATGCATTTGCTAACATAATCACGAGCTTTACCATCAAATCTTTCGGACGTAAACCATTTAAAGATTTTGTGAGTTTTTTGATTTTTGCATTATTTTCAGGTGTGCTTTCTGGCCCTTGTAGACCACCGATGGATAAGCATCGTTCTTGTTGAGCATTAGTGTGAATAACAAATGAGACCGCATAAAAAGGGGTGTTATCCGCCGCTAATACTTTAAAGGTCATTTCACCTTCTTTTTGATAACGTCCATCATTGTCTAAGACAATACGATACTCATCTTCTCCGACAATAATCTTGGTTAACTCATAACCGTAATCTGTTTGATAGATGCCTTTAATTTGCTCATTTGTTAAGTGTTCAGTAACAAACTGATAGTGGCTGATAACCAAGTTTGTTCTGTCTTCAGGGTGACTTTTCACCGTAATGTAAGGGCGCAATGGCTTTTCTATGAATCGCTTGTCATTACGAGTCAGCATTACCATCATACGTTTGGGAATGCCTTCTATTAATTTATTGATTGCAGAACGATAAAAAAGTGCGCGACAAACAAACTTATAACGATATTGCCATAATGGATGATAGATATGGGCTTGATCGTCTGGATAAAGTTGTTTTGCAATACGATAAAGTGAGGTCGACATAAGGTAACTTTTAGTTAAAGAACGTGATGATTCACAGGATAGGTAAGAGGTTTCACCATCACAAAGTATGCTTTGTTAGTATGATGGTTTTATATTGTGCCTTTTTTCATCTATAAATGCGAATATTGTTAATAACAATATAGATGTTTTTTTGGGGGCTGTTTATCTTTGGACAATTATTGTTTGTTTTATGCTGTGTGATTTTCTAATTATTATTAGATTGCTCAATAATTCGCTAACTTTAATATTATGAAAAATAACTGTCAATAAAAAATTATCGAAAAACAATGTATTTTTAAGTGTGAAATTTAGATATAAAAAAGCCGATCTTAGATCGGCTTTTAAGAATATCAACAAAGATGTTAATCGTTCGTTATTTCAAGCTTACATAGAAGCGGTGAAAGTACGAGAGATAACGTCGCGTTGTTGTTCTGGTGTTAGAGAGTTAAAACGCACAGCGTAACCCGATACACGGATAGTCAACTGAGGGTAGTTCTCTGGGTGCTTAACGGCGTCTTCTAGAGTTTCGCGGTTAAGAACGTTCACGTTTAGGTGTTGACCACCTTCGATGCCAGCTTCGTGATGGAAGTAACCATCCATTAGGCCTGCAAGGTTGTCACGTTGTTGATCCAACTCTTTACCTAGTGCGTTTGGTACGATAGAGAAGGTGTAAGAAATACCATCTTTAGCGTGAGCAAACGGCAGTTTAGCAACAGAAGTCAATGAAGCCACTGCGCCTTTCTCATCACGACCGTGCATTGGGTTTGCACCAGGTGCAAATGGAGCACCAGCACGACGACCGTCAGGTGTGTTGCCTGTTTTCTTACCGTACACAACGTTAGATGTGATAGTAAGGATTGATTGAGTTGGGATCGCATCACGGTACATTTTGTGAGTACGGATCTTGTTCATGAAGCGCTCAACAAGGTCACAAGCGATATCATCAACACGTGCATCGTTGTTACCAAATTTAGGGTAATCACCGATGATTTCGAAATCAACCGCTAGGCCGTTTTCGTCACGAATTGGTTTCACTGTTGCGTACTTGATTGCAGACAATGAGTCAGCAGCAACAGATAGACCTGCGATACCACATGCCATAGTACGCTTAACGTCACGATCATGAAGAGCCATTAGAGACGCTTCGTAGCTGTAACGATCGTGGCTCCAGTGAATAGTATTCAATGCAGTCACGTAAGTTGTTGCCAACCAATCCATGAAGTGATCTAGACGTGCGTATACGTTTTCGTAGTCAAGAACGTCATCCATGATTGGATCTTCTTTAGGACCCACTTGGATTTTAAGCTTCTCATCCACACCACCGTTGATAGCGTAAAGCATTGTTTTCGCTAGGTTAGCACGTGCACCGAAGAACTGCATTTGCTTACCAACAACCATTGGTGATACACAACACGCGATTGCGTAGTCATCAGAATCCATGTCTGGACGCATTAAGTCATCGTTTTCGTACTGGATTGAAGACGTATCGATAGATACCTTCGCACAGAAACGCTTAAAGCCAGAAGGCAATTGCTCAGACCAAAGAACAGTAATGTTTGGCTCTGGAGAAGGACCCATGGTGTATAGGCTGTTTAGGAAACGGAAGTTTGAACGTGTAACCAATGTACGACCGTCAAGACCCATACCACCCATTGATTCTGTTGCCCAGATTGGGTCA
>CAMQZF010000072.1 GCA_947039525.1 uncultured Photobacterium sp.
TGACTCCAGAAGTGAAGTCACAACTGCAAAAATTACGCATTCGTCAGAATGACGTTAAAGCAGTTGTTGTTGAAGGTGAAGTATTGCGTGAGCATCGTCCAGGCGGTCCTCGTCGTGATGGTGGTAATTCTCGTGGTGCTCGTCCACCTCGTCGTGATGGTGAGCGTCGTTTCGATCGCAACCGTGGCGGTGATAACCGTGGTTCACGTGGTGCAGCGCCGTCTTCTGACCGTCCTCGTGCTGAGCGTAAGCCTCGCGATTAATGTGAATTTTATATTCAATATGAAAAGCCGCTCTTTGAGCGGCTTTTTTATTGTCTTATTTTTGTGGATCTAATCTAAAATTTACATTTTTCTTCCATGTTCAACTAGATTTATACCTGAATCGAATAATTCGGTTTTATTTTCGGTCTTTTGAAAAGGGATTTAAATTTATGTTGATGGATAAAATATGCATTGTGACAGGAGGCGCTCAAGGAATTGGACGTTGTATTGTTGAAACTTTTGCAAATCAAAGTGCAAAAATGGTGTTTGCCTGTGACATGAATGCGGCCGCAATGTCAGATTTAGAAGAAAAATACCCCAATGTGACGTCGATTGAGTTAAATGTTTGTGACCGAAATACGGTGGCGACTTTTATTAATGATGTTCAGCAAAAATATGGGCAAATTGATGTTTTAGTAAATAATGCAGGTATTACTCGAGATAATTTGATTGATCGTTTGTCTGAGGAAGATTGGGACAGTGTGATTGATGTTAATCTCAAAGGGGTTTTTAACCTGACTCAAGCCATCGCGCCAATTATGATGGAGAATGGGCAAGGATCCATTATTACGATGTCTTCCGTCGTTGGTACTGATGGCAATATTGGTCAAAGTAATTACGCTGCAACCAAAGGTGGTGTCATTGCGATGACGAAAGGTTGGGCAAAAGAGTTTTCACGAAAAGGTGCCAAAGTTCGTGCAAACTGTGTCGCTCCTGGTTTTGTGGCGACCCCAATGACGATCGATTTGCCTGAAAAGGTTTTAGATTTTATGATCAATAAAACGCCATTACAAAGAATGGGGGAGCCGACAGACATTGCACAGGGGGTATTGTTCCTGGCGAGTGACGCCTCTTCTTTCATTACTGGGCAAACATTAAAAATTGATGGTGGATTGGTCATTTGATTGTAAAGAGGCCTGATGCTCCAGTGTGAGTTAATATTATTATCTCGTTCTGAAGAGATAAATGTTTATATTATTGGGCTTTCTGTATTAGCAAAAAAAAAGTTAATTACACTGTCGATAACGTCTAATGTGATTACGAAAAAGCCCATTGCTTTTCTTAAAGTGAATGGGCTTTTTTGTGTTATTGATGCTTCATCGGATGTTTTTTTTCGTGGATTGGATTTTTGCGCACATCAACAGGTGGATGTGTATTTTAAATATGCATTATTACCAGAGTTCGTTTCCTCTTATCCTTTTCGAGTTTACCCATTAGGTTTTAGCTATTGTATTCATAGTTATGCTGGGTTGTCGGTCTTGGATTGGCTAGGAAAAACGGTTTCTTGGTTTGATTCAGAGTTATCTTTTTCTTGCGAAGACTTTGAATTATGCCCTTGTTTGAATGAATCCATACATATTGTTTTTTTTACGCGATTATTAGATGTACGTAGTATTTATGTACGTGATACTTATTCATACGCTGAATGTAATGATATTAATCAAATACGTTTAGAGTGCTTGAAACAAGGACGTGAACACTATGGTTCTCGGTTTTTAGGCGGGGTGTTTAAAGATGCTTATTCTCTAAAATATTTTGAGGATTTGGTCATTCATCCTGAATGGTTAACTCATTCTCGCTATTTACAAAGTATTCATCAGGCTGATATTTGTGTTGTGCATCAAGATCGCTGTCATACCACGAGCCGAGACTGTATGCGTTATTTGGCTGGAGCAAAAGTATTGATGAGCAACGCCATGATGCATCAAACACCGAAAGACTTTCACAGAGGTTATCATTATTATCAATTTGATGATGCGAAGAGCTTGCTGTGTGGAATTGATGAGTTGTCAGCACATTCAGATCGTATGTTGACAATGATGCGTAATAATTACAGTTATTATCATCAAAATGTCCGTCCAGATGTTTTATTGAGTCAATTATTAGAATTGATTGAGCAAGTTTTAAGAGCACAACAAAACATCAAGAAAAAATAAAATCATTAATTTCTCAGACTAGACTGGCTAGGATCACTTGATCAGCAGAAAATTGAACATGAATTTTTTGGTTAAGGGGCAATGCATTTATTGATAGATGACTTTGTCCGTATAAACAAATGTCATTATTAAGTCGTAAAGTGACATTTGTCTGTCCGTTACTTTGTTCTATTTCTTGGATATGTGCTATTAACTGATTTTGGTATTTTCTTTGTGATTCATCAGAAATATTGATGGGAGCTTCTGATAAATGGATTGTTGGTGCTTTAATAAGAGCAATAACTTCTTTGCCCACCATTAATTGCATTTTATGACTGCTCGCTTGGGTGATGATGGCGAAAATGAGGATGCCATGTCCAAGAGTAATCTCAATATGATGATTTAATCCATGGGCGGTGATTGCATGAATTTTTCCTCGTAATTGATTACGGGCACTGGTTTGTAATGAAAAGCGGCTCATGGCATCAAGTAGACTGTCTAAAGGAATGGAAGGATCATTGAGTGCTATTAATCCCATATTTTGGACGGTATTTAAGATTTGATATAATTTAATTAAGCGTTCACTGAAGGGGGTTAATTTTGCTCCACCACCGCCTTTTCCTCCTGTTTCGCTGTTCAACAATTCTTCATTAGCGATAGCTTTCATATTTTGTAACGCATCGTATGCACTTTTGTAGCTCATTTGCGTCTGTTTTGCCCCTTGACGAATTGAGCCTGTACTTGCAATTGCTTTCAATAACGCAATACGTTTAGGATCGGCAAATTTTTGATCGTGTTCAGTCAAAATAAGGTTAGCTTGTAAGTCCATAGAAATACTCGATCTGATGAAAGGCAGAATAATACGGAATATTGATGTGATTGTCGTTTCTGTTCTCCATTTTATTCGTCATGATTTAGAGAGAATAAATCTTAGAGCCTTTCGGCTTGATCACAACTTTTTATGTGTATCTGCTCTAGAATAAAAGTAATTCTTTTGTGCGTTTTTTGGATGAATCGCCGCTCATTGTATTAAGGATAACTAGGCATGACCGTTGGAAAATATTTACGTTGGAAAGATTCAGAAGGACATGTGTTTCGTCCTGTTTCTTTGACGGGGACTGAGTTACTGAATGATCGAACATTGAATAAAAGCACCGCATTCAGTTATGAAGAGCGTGATGCCTTTGATTTAAATGGGTTATTACCCCCTCGTGTTCAGACGTTTGAAGACCAATTAAATCGTGTTTATGATGGGTTTCGCAGTGCATCTACGGATATTGAAAAATATTTGTTTTTGCGCGCGCTGCAAGATCGTAATGAGACGTTGTTTTATGCTTTGCTAACACACCACATTGAGGAAATGACCCCAATTATTTATACGCCAACCGTGGGAAAGGCGTGTCAGGAATTCAGTCACCGCTATCAAAAAGCCCGTGGTTTGTACATTACTGAAGATAATGTGGATACGATGGCAAACATGGCTCGTCAGTTTTTGGGTAAAGACATTAAAATAATTGTGGTTACTGATAGCCAAGGTATTTTAGGCATTGGTGACCAAGGGGTTGGTGGTATGGGGATCCCGATAGGAAAACTCTCCTTATATACGTTGGGGGCGGGTATTCACCCTGCACACTGTTTGCCTATTGCGTTAGACATTGGTACTGATAATCAGGATTTGTTGGATGATCCGATGTATTTAGGCGTGCCACGTCGCCGTTTATCTGGTGAAGCTTATAAAACTTTCATTCGTCGTTTTATTGAACAAATAAAATTGAATTTTCCAATGGCTGTATTGCAATGGGAAGATTTCAGTAAATCGAATGCGTTTGATAATTTGACCGAATACGAAGATGTTCTACCTTCCTTTAATGACGATATTCAAGGAACAGGTGCAGTCGTCTTGGCGGGTATTTTAGGGGCGATGAAAATTAAGCAAGAATCGCTGTGTGATCAAACATTCGCGATTTACGGAGCTGGAGCGGGTGGTGTTGGCGTTGCTGACCAACTGTATGCCGGTTTATTAAAAGAAGGTTGCTCACATCAAGCCGCTCGCGACAAAATTTTCATTTTAGATTCAAAAGGTGTGATTTTTGATGATCGCTCTGATCTGGATGCGTATAAGCAGAGATATGCGAAACCAAGATCATTAGCAGAAAACTGGCTTGTTGCTGATGTTGGGCATATTACTTTATCGGAGTTATTGGATAACGTCTCTGTGACCGTTTTATTGGGTGCGAGCGGTATTGGTGGGGCATTCAAAGAAACGCATGTTCAAAAAATGATGCGTCATTGTAAGCGTCCGATTGTTTTTCCATTATCAAACCCTACCGCCAATTGTGAAGCGATTCCTGAAGATTTATACCGTTGGAGTGATGGTCAAGCGATTGTTGCCACTGGTAGCCCTTTTGCGGATGTGAAATACAATGGCGAGCAATATCGCATTGGACAAGGCAATAATGTCTTTATTTTCCCTGGCGTTGGTTTGGCTGCGATTGTGGCACAAGTACCCAAAATTACGTTATCGATGTTTACGACCGCCTCTTATGCCTTAGCTGAGTGTGTTAGTGAGGAAGCATTAGAGAAAGGCTGTATTTTCCCCAATATTGACCAATTAAAACAGGTGTCGATTTCCGTTGCTAAAGCTGTGTTGGAGTACATACAAAGCACTGAAGCGAAGAGTGGCTTATCGGATGAAAATATCGAGTCTTTATTAGCGCATAGTATGTGGGAGCCGATTTACTTACCGTATCGTCGAGTTTAATTTTCTGATTCTATTACCCACTGTGAACTGATTGCAGTGGGTATCTCTTTGTGATTGACTGGTTTATATGGTCTGACGATTGCTTAATTGATATTGATGTCATTAATTAAGGTATCAGTTATGAGTTTGTTTGCCGGAATCTTCACTTCAACTTGGACCGCCTCATTACGCCAATTACAAAATAAGCTTTATCAACATATTTCTCGTGATGAAAAAGAGCAACGTCATGTTTATCAAGACGATCATTTGTATTTATGTCGTGTGGATTTTAATAGTTTTGCTGATAACTCATGGGCTGAAAATGAGAATCAATGTGTCAATATTGTCGGTCATACTTTATTAAGCTCTTCGCTGTCTTCGGATTTACGGTATTTTTCAACACTGCCTCTTAATGACTATGTCTCTGCTTTAAAACAAGCGAAAGGCAATTTTTGTTTATTAAATTATCAAAAAAAAGCCGCACAACTTCATTTATATTGTGACTCATTAGCCATGCGTCCTTACTATGTCATGGAATACCAAGGCGCGGTGATTATCTCATCGTGTTTGCGTTTATTTGAACATTTAGGGATTGAACTCAATGCGGATTTTGATGCTGTTATTGAAATTGCGTTATTGGGGTTTCCATTGAAAGATAAAACTCGTTATCAAGAAGTTAAATGCGCTGTACCTGGAGAGTATTTGTGTGTCTCAGGACATGGTATTCAAAGAGAACGTTATTTTCGATGGGCTGACCAACCTTATGATTGTTTAAGCGAAGCACAAGGTATTCAACGATTACAAGAAGGGTTTGTTGAATCGGTTAATCGCTATCGGGGGGAAGATAAATGTACCTTTAGTACTTTATCGGGTGGCTTAGACTCTCGAGTCATTGTGACTGAATTATTGGCACAATCCTGTGCATTGCATTGTTTTAATTTTTCGACACCTCATACTCAAGACTTAGATTATGCTATGCAATTTGCACAGCAGTTTCGTATTCCTTTTCATGCGATTACTGTAAAAGAGATTCAATCGGTGTCAGTAGAGTCGCATTTAGGCCATTATTGGTTACCTCAAAATTACGCTTATTATGAGAAAGTTGAACGTCCACGTGTCTGTTGGTCTGGTAATGGTGGGAGTGTTTGTATTGGGCACGTTTATATTAATGAAGACATTGTGCAGGCTTGTGAGGAAAATGATCCTTATGCTGTGGCTGATGCGTATATTGATCAACAACTCGCCCGTATTTCATCTCGTTTATTAAAGGACGCACAACGCTATCAATTACAATTACGTCAAACGATCGTTGATTGTTTATTGGCATACCCTCATTTACCTTTATTGCGATCGTTTCAATTATTTTTATGGGAAAACGATCAGCATCATCATTTAGCGCAACCAGCTGAAAATTTGGATCAATACCGTTTGGATTTTTGTTGTCCTTTTTATAGTCCGGATATTTTATCCGTGATGTTTGGAGTTTCGATTGAGCAAACGATGAACCATCGTTTTTATATGAAATGGTTGGGCCATTATTATCCTCATGCTTTGTTGACTCCTTGGCAAACCTATCCCGGTCATGAGGTCTGTCCTTTAAATTCGATATTGTCTTCTCGGACACAGTGGCAACTTTCTCGATCCTATACGAAAAAGTGTAAATTAGTGAAATTAGCATTATCCGCCTTATTAGGGCAGCATCGTCATTTATATCATCGCTCGTCATTAATCTTGCAATGCATTTTAACGGCGTGTGCGATTCGTGATTGCAGCGCAAATTTGAATTTAGTCACAAAAATAGAGCGAGGTTTATTGAAATAAACACAGACTATGCCTGTGATTATGCTTCATTTCCGCGTATATTTAGCCATCGACGGAAACGGCTAAAGATGTAAAAAGTTAACTTGTCCACAAATTTCGTGCAAAATCTTTTCTTGTCTTAAAATTTAATTCGTCTGACCTACATTTTATGGTATATCTAATGCCATAAACCTAAGGTTTAACGTATTAAAATCAGTTAGCCATCTGATAAATATAAATAAATTGATGCATTTCTTTTGTGTCAACGTGTGTCCTTTACTGTGGAATTTTCAATGACAATTTTTTTACTTATCTTAAAGTATCTTGCAATTACCTTAAGTTCGATTTTATTGGCGGGTGTTAGTGGTGTTATTTTTCAACTATTAAAGGAAGAAAAGCATAAAAAACGTTCATCATTGCCAACAGTTTTAAGATTTAAAAAAATTCTGCGTTTTAAATGGCTTATTTTAGCGTTAGCGGCATTGGTGTGTGTTATTTCACCGATTGCTATGTTCTTTACTGACTTAATTTCTCCGTATTATGTGGTTATTATTTATATTGCCAGTGCGGTTATCTTCTATTTGACGAATAAAAACTTTAAAAAAGTCTGTGATAAAGAACACGATTATATTAAAAGTTTTGAGCCAGCGGATCGTTACCAAGGTCGTGCTAAGTTTACGAAAAAGCGTCATGTTCGTAAGCCTCGTAAGAAAAACTAATCGTAAGCAAGATAATAAAAGGTCGCGAAAGCGACCTTTTTTGTTTCTATTAGACAATGAAATTCTCTTTTTTCTTTAAATAACATTATTCCATTAATTGCCTAAGATATTGTTGTTTTCTCTTTTTAATAAAAGTTCATTTTTTTTGCATTGCAATCTTAAGCATATTAGATTGAGAAAATGCATTTTTACATAATGAATTTGCGTATTTATAATCATCATACATTTACAGTTTGTTTTGTCTGATTGTCGCTTTTACTTAGCACAATAAAGTGAAACCAGGCTTAATTTTTCTCTAGTGATGAGTTTTTCCTCATGTTTTATCAACAAGCCTTATTTCCCCCTCCCAGTCGTTTCTTCTTATAGTTTCACTCTCTCTGAGCGTGTAACGATCCTCTTAATTTGAGTTTTTATGCTTTAACGCTTTGCGTTAAGGCAGGTTTTGTTATAAATCATCGCCAAGTCGCGGTTAAGGAGTTTCCTATGAAGGGAGACCAGAGACGCCCAGTAACGAATGTTGCTCGGCAAGACGTTGAGCAACGCATATTTTATTAGAGTGCCTACATCACTTTGTATTTGATGTGGATAAGCACTCGCTATTCAATCAGAGTTATGCGTTATGATTCAGAAGAAAACAAAGGCGAATTCTCGTCAGGAAAAGAAAGTAAATGACTTTCTTATCGTAAAAGAAGCAAAAAACAGTTTAGATGCGACTTTATCTAATTTATCCAGTTGTTCTAACGGCTTGACTCAAGCTGATGCTGCAGAACGTTTACAAACTGTTGGTTTAAATCAGGTTTCACACGAAAAAGCCCCTCATGTATTTATACAACTCTTAATGGCGTTTAATAACCCATTTATTTACGTGTTGATTGCCTTAGCGATTATCAGTTTTGTGACCGATTATTGGTTACCAAAAGAACAAGGACAGCCGACCAGTATTTCTGGTGTCGTTATTATCGTTGCGATGGTTTCCATTAGTGCCGCGTTACGCTTTTGGCAAGAATTCCGCACAAATAAAGCAGCAGAAGCTCTTAAAACATTGGTTCGAACAACTGCGACAGTTCGTCGTCGTCAACATGACAGTTCTGTTGAAGAATGGACGGAGATTGCTTTACAGAAATTGGTGCCAGGAGACATTATCCATTTATCTGCTGGGGATATGATTCCAGCGGATATTAAATTGATAGAGTCTCGTGATCTCTTTATTAGCCAAGCGGTATTAACGGGAGAGTCGATTCCTGTTGAAAAATCCGATGTGCTGATGGACAGCCCGATTTTGCAGTCACCTCAATTTAAAGGCAGTGAAACTGAGTTACTTGCGTTATCCAATATTTGTTTGATGGGAACCAATGTGGCGAGCGGCACTGCTACCGCTGTCGTGGTTGCAACAGGATCTCGTACGTATTTTGGCTCTTTAGCGAAATCGATTGTGGGTACACGCGCTCAAACTTCTTTTGATCGTGGTGTCAACAGTGTTAGTTGGTTGTTAATTCGATTCATGTTAGTCATGGTACCCATTGTTCTTTTGATCAATGGCTTTACCAAAGGCAACTGGATGGATGCTGTGTTATTTGCACTTGCGGTTGCCGTGGGTTTAACACCTGAAATGTTGCCTATGATCGTCAGTTCAAACTTAGCGAAAGGTGCCATCATGATGGCGCGTCGCAAAGTTGTGGTAAAACACCTCAATGCGATTCAAAACTTTGGTGCAATGGATGTGTTATGTACTGATAAAACAGGGACGCTAACACAAGATCGTATTATTCTTGAACATCATTTAAACATCAATGGCAGTAATGATGAGCGTGTCTTGCAATTGGCTTGGCTAAACAGCTATCACCAAAGCGGCATGAAAAATTTGATGGATAAAGCCATCATTCAATTTGGCCAAGGAAAAAGCGAAGTTGAAAGCATGGTGCGCTATCGTAAGATAGATGAATTACCTTTTGATTTTATTCGTCGTCGTTTATCGATTGTGGTCGCGGATGAGAATGATGAACAAACCTTAGTATGTAAAGGTGCCGTTGAAGAAATGCTGTCGATCGCGACACACATTTGGGATAACGGTGAAGTCCTTGCTTTGGACTCTGATCGTCGTCATGATCTAATGGAGCTTGCGAATCAATATAACCTTCAAGGTTTCCGTGTATTAATGATTGGCACCCGTAATTTGGGTGTTAATGGCTGTATGTTACCGCTAGAAAAAGACGATGAGCGTGATTTAATCATCCATGGTTTATTGACGTTCCTTGATCCACCTAAAGACAGCGCGATCACAGCCATTGCTGCCTTACGTGAAAATGGCGTTATGGTGAAAGTCTTAACGGGTGATAACCCAACGATCACCAGCAAAATTTGTTTTGATGTTGGTTTAGAGCCAGGTACGCCATTATTGGGTACGGATATCGAACAATTATCGGATACCGAACTGTCTGTGTTGGTTGAGCAACGGACTATTTTTGCTAAATTAACACCATTGCAAAAGTCTCGTGTATTAAAAACCTTACAGGCGAATGGTCATACTGTTGGTTTCCTTGGCGATGGTATTAATGATGCACCAGCATTGCGTGATGCGGATGTGGGTATTTCGGTTGATACAGGTACAGACATTGCGAAAGAATCAGCAGATATAATCTTATTAGAAAAGAACTTGATGGTATTGGAAGAAGGCGTCATTAAAGGACGTGAAACCTTTGGTAATATCATGAAGTACTTGAATATGACGGCCAGTTCGAATTTTGGTAACGTATTTTCAGTATTGATTGCCAGTGCGTTCTTGCCTTTCTTACCAATGCTTGCGATTCAATTATTGATTCAAAACTTGATTTACGATGTGTCTCAATTGGCGCTGCCTTGGGACAAAATGGACAAAGAGTTTTTGCGCAAACCGCGTAAATGGGATGCAAAAAATATTGGTCGCTTCATGGTTTGGTTAGGTCCAACATCGTCTATTTTTGATGTGACGACATTTTTGTTGATGTGGTATGTGTTTGGTGCAAATAATCCATCTCATCAAGCTCTGTTCCATTCCGGTTGGTTTGTTGAAGGGTTATTATCTCAAACCTTAGTCGTTCATATGTTACGAACTCAAAAAATTCCGTTTATTCAAAGTGTGGCCGCATTCCCTGTGATGGTTGCCACTGTGATTGTTGTTGCCATTGGTGTGTATTTACCATTTTCACCATTGGGCCCATTGATTGGATTACAACGTCTGCCTTGGGAGTACTTTCCATGGTTAGTTGGTACTCTGTTCAGTTACTGTTTGGTAGCTCAAGGCATGAAGCGCTTCTACATTCGTCGCTTTGGCCGTTGGTTCTAAGCTATCTTGAATAGTAAGCATGATTGAAATTGATACGGTACTTTAAGGTGTTAAAGTACCGTATTTTTTGAAGTCAGTTTTTTCTCTTAAATCGTAATATAGGGATTTATATTTATCTATCGTACAATACGCGACTTTCTCTGCCATTGACTTTTTTAAAGGTGATAAACCGTGCCTATTGAATTGAACGTTCATGATTTTCATGGATTTGATACTCATGTTAAGCTCAGCGCAAAACAAAGTATTTTAGAACGCATCTTAATTGAAGCGATCATGACACGCTTGGATGTTTCTGATATTGAAGATCACGGCTTTTCATTGTCTGAAATGTGTCATCGATATGAAGAAACGGCACCTCGTACCGTTCATATCCATGATGATTGTATTTTAGAAGCGGTTTCTAAAGAGGCGTTTATTAATAAAGAGCGTATTAATAAAGCCATGAGTAATATTGTCACTCAAACAATTACGGTGACGTATGATGATAATGACGTGGACATTCTTTCTATTTTTGAGTCATTTGAATATGAGAATGGCATGAATACGTTTACGTTTAGCCCTAAAATTGTGCCGTATGTTTTGTTTTTGCTTAATCAATGTGAGCTAAGTTTTTAACGGTTATTTCCGATTTTTATTTTGGATGTAAAAGAGGCCCAATTTAAAGTGGTAAATTGGGCTTTTTTATTTAAGAGATTTGCTCTTAGAGAGTTTAATCTTGATATTGCTTGATGTCTGCGCATTGGCAAATTAAATGACGATCGCCATGAACATTGTCAACACGATTAACGGATGCCCAGAATTTTAATGTTGTTGGTTTACTATAGAGAAAAAATGCGATCTGTTTAGAATAGGCATAGGGCCAAGGTTCTAAGAGCATGTCAACTTGCGTATGGGGTGCGTTAATCAATGGATTATTATCTAGTGCCCATTCGCCTTGGATAATGTTGTCTATTTCATGGCGAATTTGGATCATGGCTTGGCAAAATCGATCCAATTCTGCTTTATTTTCAGATTCAGTGGGTTCAATCATTAAGGTGCCGATGACAGGGAAAGACATGGTCGGGGCATGAAAACCGTAATCAATTAATCTTTTGGCGACATCTTCTTCGGTTATGCCAGATACCATTTTAAGTGGACGTAAATCTACAATGCACTCATGTGCGACGCGTTGATTATTTCCGGTGTATAAAATGGAATAATGAGGTTTAAGCTGTTCGGCAATGTAGTTAGCATTGAGAATGGCGGCTTGTGTGGCATTTTTAAGTCCCTCAGCCCCCATCATACGAAT
>CAMQZF010000073.1 GCA_947039525.1 uncultured Photobacterium sp.
AAAATCCCTGGTGGTTTCTTCAAGCGTGAAGGTCGTCCTTCTGAAGGCGAAACATTAACAAGCCGTTTGATTGACCGTCCAATCCGCCCATTGTTCCCGAAAGCATTCACGAACGAAGTTCAAGTAATTGCAACTGTGGTTTCTGTAAACCCAGACGTAAGCCCTGACATCGTAGCAATGATCGCAACTTCAGCGGCATTGAGCATTTCTGGTATTCCATTCAATGGCCCAATCGGTGCAGCTCGCGTTGGTTACATCAATGATCAATTCGTACTAAACCCAAGCAAAACTGAATTGGCATCAAGCCGTTTAGAATTGGTTGTTGCAGGTACTGCTGGCGCAGTCTTGATGGTTGAATCAGAAGCTGATTGTTTGTCAGAAGATCAAATGTTGCAAGCGGTTGTGTTTGGTCACGACCAACAGCAAACTGTGATCAGTGCAATCAACGAATTCGCAGCAGAAGTGAATACACCTGCTTGGGATTGGGCTGCACCTGAAGCTGATCAAGTATTAAAAGCACGCATTGCTGAATTAGCAGAAGCGCGTTTCACTGAAGCTTACCAAATCACTGAAAAGATGATGCGTTATGCAGAAGTAAATACAATCAAAGCCGATGTGATCGAGCTATTGACTGCTGAAGACGAAAACTTAGACGTGAACGATGTTCGTGACATGTTGGGTTCTTTAGAGAAGAAAGTGGTTCGTGGCCGTATTATCGCGGGCATGCCACGTATCGATGGTCGTGAAAAAGACATGGTTCGTGCGCTAGACGTACGTACTGGTGTTTTACCACGTACTCACGGTTCTGCATTGTTCACACGTGGTGAAACTCAAGCGCTAGTAACTGCGACATTGGGCACACAACGTGACGCACAGATCATCGATGAGTTGACTGGCGAGCACAAGAATTACTTCATGTTGCATTACAACTTCCCTCCATACTGTGTGGGTGAGACGGGTTTTGTTGGTTCACCAAAGCGTCGTGAAATTGGTCACGGTAAGTTGGCGAAGCGCGGTATCCAAGCAGTAATGCCAAGTGTTGAAGAATTCCCGTACACAGTACGTGTGGTTTCTGAAATCACAGAATCAAACGGTTCGTCTTCAATGGCGTCTGTATGTGGTACTTCTCTTGCTCTTATGGATGCAGGCGTACCAATCAAAGCCTCTGTTGCGGGTATCGCAATGGGTCTTGTGAAAGAAGGCGACGATTTCGTTGTTCTTTCTGACATCCTAGGCGACGAAGATCACCTTGGCGATATGGACTTTAAAGTAGCGGGTACTTCAACAGGTATCACTGCACTTCAAATGGACATTAAGATCGAAGGTATCACCAAAGAAATCATGCAGATTGCCCTTAAGCAAGCAAAAGGTGCTCGTTTGCACATTTTGACTGTAATGGACGAAGCTATCGCGGGTCACCGTGACGAGATTTCTGAGTTTGCACCACGTATCTACACGCTAAAAATCAATCCAGAGAAGATCAAAGACGTTATCGGTAAAGGCGGTGCAGTCATTCGTCAATTGACCGAAGAAACTGGCACAACCATCGAAATCGAAGACGACGGTACAGTGAAAGTGGCTGCAACCACTGGTGAAGCAGCAAATGATGCGATTACTCGCATTAAAGCTATCACGGCTGATGTTGAAGTGGGTGCTATCTACACAGGTAAAGTAATGCGTATCGTTGATTTCGGTGCGTTTGTATCTGTGATTGGCACGAAAGAAGGTCTAGTACACATTTCACAAATCGCTGACCAGCGTGTAGAGAAAGTGTCTGACTTCTTAACTCAAGGTCAAGAAGTGCAAGTGAAGGTATTGGAAATTGACCGTCAAGGTCGTATCCGCCTAAGCATGAAAGAAGCACAACCTGCTGCTGAAGCACCAGCACCTGTTGAAGCGCCAGCAACAGATGCACCTGTTGTTGAGGCAGCACCAACAGAATCAGCACAAGATGATCAAAAACAAGACTAAGTCTTGAATGAAATCATGATATAAAAAAGGGGCGATGATTATCGCCCCTTTTTTTTTGACTTCAGGGAGAAGTTAATTTAATGAGTGTTAGGATTAAAGTCATCTGTGTCATAGCGGTACTGGGATTATCGGGATGCGCATCATCACCATCGTCGATCACACCACCCATGTCGATCCCTCTTCAAGCCAGTACAGCTCAGCAAGTTCAACTGGCTCAGATTGAACAAATGTTTGCTCGCTCAGACATGAGTCAGGAAGATGTTGCCCAATTGCATTATGAACGTGGCCTTTTATACGACAGCTTAGGGCTTGGGGATTTAGCTCGAATGTCTTTAAATCACTCTCTGTCTTTAAAGCCCGATCAGCCTAATGTATTTAATATTTTAGGGGTCTATTTAACTCAAGCTACCCATTTTGATGCCGCTTACGAGGCGTTTGACTCTTCGCTTGAATTGAATGCATTACACCCTTATGCACAAAGAAATCGAGGCATTGCTTTGTATTACGGTGGACGTTTTGAATTGTCCCATCAAGATTTACTCCAACATTATCAACAAGAGCCAAACGATCCTTATCGTTCGATCTGGTTGTATTTGGTTGACTTACAACAGTCGCCAGATCAAGCCAAACAAGCCCTACAAGCGCGTTATTTAAAGAGTGACCAAACGCAATGGGGATGGAATATCGCTCGTTATTACGCAGGGGAATTGGCAGAAGCCCAGCTTCTAATGGATATTCGCCAGCAGAGTAAAGATAACGTTGAGTTAGCTCAGCGTTTAACCGAAGCCTATTTTTATATTGGTAAACAAAAGCGCGAACAACAAAATTTAGCCGCAGCCGTTCATGCTTATAAATTGGCATTGTCTAATAATGTGTATGATTTTGTTGAGCATCGTTACGCCTTATTAGAGTTAATCTTAATTCAACAAACCGTATTGAATCATCAATTAAGTGCTACACCGGATGCATAAAAAACGCCGCTCAAGGAGCGGCATTTTTTATGCTGTCATCTTTCTTTTTTATTCGATGTTCAATCCCGCTAAATTATGCCAATAGCCATTGCATTCTTTCTGCTTATCCAAAGGATGGGGAGATGTGATTTGAGATTGATTTCTAAAAGCTTGAACAACGCCTAAAGTATCAATGCTTAATGGGCTTAAACGAACGACGTCCACTAACTCTTTCATCGATGCTTGATCATTAATTAGGTTGTAGCATAAGCCTGATTGAGTTTGAATGCCGTTTAAGGTAAACAGCGATTGCCCTTCTTGGCTTTGTACGGCGATGCCCGTTGGGTGCTTAATACAGCAGGTTTCACACTGATCTTTTAATTTATCTTCGGATCGAGCTGTAAAGCAGCGAGCAGAATAGGCTAGGGGCAAATAGCCATAGCTAAACACTTCAGTGGCAAATTGGTTACGAATGCCCAAATCTTCGCAATCATTTAAAATATTGCGTAGCCAATCACGTGAGAGCTCTACGGGCATACACCATCGCTGCATCCCTTGTTTGAGAAACAATTGCAGAGTTTGAGCGTTGTAGCAGTTAACCGCAGGGCCGACAACAAATGGGATTTTGTGTTCGGAGGCCAATTGAATGGCAGAGACATCGTTGGCTTCAATCGTAAAGTCGCCGTTATCAATGTATTTTTTCATCACATTGACTTCACTTGGTGACTCTAATAATGCCATGGTTGAGATAACGACTTCTTTACCTGAGTCCGATAAGGTTTTTGCAATGTGGAACCAATCTTGGTGCTTTAATTGTCGACGCTTGGTACAGACCGTTTCGCCCAAATACACAATGTCAGTATCAGATTGAGCAACGTGCTCATAAAAGTGTTCGACATCGGTTTTGGGCCAAAAATACAACAAAGGGCCTAATGCGTATTTCATGGGGATTATTCCTTAATCATTGCCATTGACGGTGGTAAGCACCTAAAGTCGTTTGTTTGCCTTCGGATAAACTCCCCAGACACGCATTCCAAGCGGGATCGACATGGTATTGTTCTGGATTGGCAAGGTAGCGATCAATGGCGGCACGCCATGTTTTGGTGACTTGTTCAACGTACGCGGGGCTGCGTTGACGGCCTTCAATTTTAACAGACGCTATATTGGCTGCAAAAAGCTCAGGAAGAATATCCAGTGTGTTTAAACTGGTTGGCTCTTCTAGAGCATGATAACGGCGTTCCTGAACATCAAAGCGACCTTTGCATAAGGTTGGATAGCCTGCATTCTCATTCGCTTGATAACGATCGATTAAGACATCATTTAAGCGTGTTTCTAACCCTTGTGGCGTTTCTTGCCAACGAACGTATTTTGCAGGAGAGCAAGCCCCCACAGTATTGGGAGACTCGCCCGTTAAATAGGACGATAAGTAACAACGACCTTCCGACATAATGCACAAGCTGCCGAAAGCAAAGACTTCTAAATCAACAGAGGTTGTGCGTGAGAGTTGCTTAACTTGATGCATGGACAGCACTCGTGGTAACACCACTCGTTTGACATTAAAGTTTTGGTGATAAAAGTCTATGGCGGCCGCATTGGTTGCGGAAGCTTGTACCGACAGATGAAGTTCTAAATCGGGGTAAGTTTTTGCTGCGTAATCCAAAACGGCAATATCAGCGATGATCAAGGCATCGACACCAATCGCAGCTGCGTTATCAACGGCTTTTGTCCAGCGTTGAAACCCATCAGGGTGAGCAAATGTATTTAAAGCGATGTGCAGTTTTCGGTTGTGGTCTTTGACGTATTCCACGGCTTTTTCCAGTTTCTTTCCTGAAAAATTTAAGCCCGCAAAATGGCGAGCATTGGTGTCGTCTTTAAAGCCAATGTAAACCGCATCCGCACCGTGATCGATGGCTGTTTTTAATGCAGGTAAGTTACCCGCAGGGCACAGTAATTCCATTTTGCCTTGCCTACCTAAGAGGTCATATTCAAATCCTAGGTTGCATCATAAGAGGTTTTCAAAAAGACAGCTACGACGAACTTGTCAAAAAGTGTGAGAGAAAATTTATCTCGATTATTCAATGAAATATCAATTTAGAACCTCTTCATTGTTCGAAAGGTAGGGTAACCATGATCTCCGTTATTATGATCGGGAAAGCGGAAGTGGATAGGTAGGCATAATGATGGCCGTGATTCCAGTGAAGATGAGAGTTAAATTATGTGATCAATGCGTTCATATTATTGTCGACTGAATGATTTGATGAAGAGATAACCTGTTTTGATTTTTTCTTTTCCTTCTCTTTTTTTTGATTCACAGCATAAAATGCAAGAGCATGATAAGAATACAATGCACTCGTGCTTTTTGGTTCGATGAGGAAGAGAGTCCGTGATAGATAAAATTCGGCAACATATGGTGCAATACGGTCCTGCGTTGTTACGCATTCCGGTACAACTCACCCCCGTTTCAGTACAACAAAAAATGATGCTAGACGTTTTAAAGCAAGTCTTTAAAGAGTCGTTAGAATACGGAGATTTTGAGTTTCTTGAGGATCGTTGGCTGAAAGTGTCGGTGATTGATCTTGGATTGCACTGGTTCATCAGTTATCAAGACGATCAGTTCGTGGTTACTCATGAGTGCGCACACGAGGACGTCAGTTTCAGTGGTTATTGCAATGGCTTCATTTTAATTGCAGCACGCAAAGAAGATCCTGATACTTTGTTTTTTCAACGTCGCCTGCAAATTGAAGGAGACACCGAATTGGGATTAGAAGTAAAGAATTTGATGGATAGTTTGGATTTTTCGACTTTATCCCGTCCTTTAATGTTTGTGTTGGCACAATTGGCCGAATTTATTCAGCAAGGTCAACAAACGGCTCGTGATCATGAGGTTATGCATGCTCATTAGAACAGAGGCACCTTCCGATTTATTAATGGTTGATCGCTTATTAAAACAAAATAGCAACGCGTTTCTTTCCGCAAGAACGATGAAAACGTTACGAGAAAATGGGCAAATAACGTTATCACTGGTTGCTTGTGCTGATGATGGGCATTTGATAGGCCATGTTGCTGTGACTCCTGTCACTCTTAATGATGAAGATCATGGTTGGCAAATGATTCTGCCTGTCACCGCGGCAGAAGAAGTCATTGATGGCGACATTGTATTTGAATTGTTGCATCACGCATTAGAAACACTGGGTGAATTTGGCTATCCTGCCGCATTCATGTGGGGAGAGATAAAGACAAATCAAGGATTACCATTTCAACTTGCAGATACATTAGCTATTGAATGTCATGCTCGTTTTGGGAACGGTGTTTTGTTGTGTGCTGAATTGTACCCAGAGGTTTGCCATCCTTATTCGGGCTGTTTGCAAGTCTGTTCTGAATTACAAGTAACGGAATCAAGTTTGTTAATGCAATGAATCTTGGACTCAAGGCGGTGAGGCCATCATTATTGTTAAGCATTATGATAGTATTGCCGCCATTCTTTTGAGATGAATCCAGAGACACAGCATGAAATCCCGAGACATCGCGTTACTTCAACAAATGGGAATTACCTATTGGCAAGTGCGTCGTCCAGATTTTTATCCGGAACGTGTTGTTGAAACCATTGATTTACCTAAGGAATGCCATCTCTTATTTGTAAGCGATGATGCCTTAACGGAACACGATGCGTGGTTATTTGGGCGAATTCTACACAGTATGAAATTGTCGTCCGACCAAGCATTAACTTTGCCTTCTCATTGTATTGATCATATCGGTGAGCACCATCTTAAATGGTGTTGGTTTTCCGGTTGTGATGGGCGAGAGCCAATGGGTACTCAACGTTTGCAATCGTGCAGTTTGATAGAAATGCACGATGAGCCTCTAACCAAAAAAGCCTTATGGCAACAGATATGCAGTTATGATTGAACAATTAGTGCCATTAACATCAGAATATTACGATGCCGTTTGGTGCATCGAACAGCGAGCTCATGCATTTCCTTGGGCAGAAAGCATGATTCGTAAAGATGCCAATCAATTAGCGACCAATTTTGTGTGGCTGGTGGAAGGCGAAGTCGTCGGATATCTCTATGGTCAAAATGTCGTCGGGGAAGTGACAATATTAAACGTTGCGGTCGATCCTAAACACCAAGGTAAAGGATATGGCAAAAAGTTGTTGTTGGCATTTATGGACGCCATGAAAGCCGCGAAAGGCGAAGAAATTTGGTTAGAAGTACGTGAGAGTAATACCCGTGCTGCACAACTTTATGAATCTCTCGGTTTTAATGAGATTAATCGCCGAGCCGGTTATTATCCAACCGCTCATGGGCGTGAAGATGCCTTAGTTATGACCTACTTTATCTTCTAGTGTAGATTTCGTGTAACTGTGCGTATAATTCCGCCACTTTCATGATGTCATCCCAACATCATATGCCCTGTGTTTTTTAAGTAATAAGCCATTTAGGCGATGACTTGATAACCAGCACAGCGGTGAGATCCGTCGGGCGTGAGCCCTTATTGCAATATTTGACAGGATTATCAAAATTATGTCTTTTCTACAAGAAGTGAACAAACGCCGTACGTTTGCGATCATTTCTCACCCCGATGCGGGTAAAACCACCATTACCGAAAAAGTATTGTTGTTCGGAAACGCGATTCAACGTGCTGGTACGGTTAAAGGTCGTGGTTCAAACCAACACGCCAAATCCGACTGGATGGAAATGGAAAAGGAACGTGGTATTTCGGTGACCACTTCTGTAATGCAGTTTCCTTATCATGATTGTCTAGTAAACTTATTGGATACGCCGGGACACGAAGATTTCTCGGAAGATACCTATCGTACATTAACCGCTGTTGACTCCTGTTTGATGGTGATTGATGCGGCAAAAGGTGTCGAAGATCGTACGCGTAAATTGATGGAAGTAACTCGTTTACGTGATACGCCAATCGTTACTTTTATGAACAAATGTGACCGTGAAACTCGTGATCCAATGGAATTATTGGACGAAGTTGAAAACGAGTTAAACATGATGTGCGCACCGATCTCATGGCCGATTGGCTGTGGTAAAGAGTTCAAAGGCGTGTACCACATTCATCGTAATGAAACGATTTTGTACTCAACGGGTCAAGGTCATACGATTCAAGAAGTTCGCATCATTAAAGGTTTGGATAATCCTGAACTTGAAGTGGCGATTGGTCAGCATCTTGCGGATCAATTACGTGAAGAAATGGAATTGGTGATGGGTGCATCGACCGAATTCGACCACGAATTGTTCCTAAGCGGTGAATTAACACCTGTTTTCTTCGGTACGGCATTGGGTAACTTCGGTGTTGACCACATGTTGGATGGTTTGACTGAGTGGGCGCCAGCGCCATTGCCTCGTCAAGCGAATGAGCGTGAAGTGGTTGCAACCGAAGAGAAATTCTCTGGTTTCGTCTTTAAGATTCAAGCGAACATGGATCCAAAACACCGTGACCGCATCGCGTTCATGCGTGTGGTATCTGGTACGTACACGCAAGGCATGAAAATGAAGCATGTGCGCACCAGTAAAACGGTGAGCATTTCAGATGCGGTAACCTTCATGGCGGGCGATCGTGCGCGTGCAGAAGAAGCGTTTGCGGGTGACATCATTGGTTTGCATAACCACGGTACGATTCAAATTGGTGATACGTTTACTCAAGGTGAAGATCTGAAGTTTGCGGGCATTCCAAACTTTGCACCTGAATTGTTCCGTCGTATTCGTTTACGCGATCCATTGAAGCAAAAGCAATTGTTGAAAGGCTTGGTACAACTTTCGGAAGAAGGTGCTGTTCAAGTATTCCGCCCATTGCAGAATAACGATCTGATCGTCGGTGCTGTGGGTGTGCTTCAGTTTGATGTGGTTGTAGCACGTTTGAAAGCCGAATATAACGTAGAAGCCATCTACGAAGGCGTCAATGTTGCAACAGCACGTTGGGTTGACTGTGATGACGCTAAGAAATTGGAAGAGTTCAAACGTAAGAGTCAAACAAACTTAGCGCTAGATGGTGGGGATAACTTAACCTACATCGCACCAACCATGGTGAATTTGAATCTGGCGAAAGAGCGTTTCCCTGAAGTCGAATTCCGCGCAACACGCGAGCATTAATCATTCTTTTTACGAATGAATTTGTGATAAAGCCGCCACATTTGTGGCGGCTTTTTTGTTTGTTTGTCATTTCCTGATTATGATCAACGTTTGGTACTGCGAAAGGAATCGCTTATGACTCGATCATTCACTTCTGTTTCGGCTTGCATTGGCGAGCCTCGCATTGGTAAACCTCATCCATTAGGTGCCTCTTTCGTTGATGGCGGCGTTAATTTCAGTGTGTACGCCAAAGATGCAACCAGTGTCACTCTGCATTTATTTGCTCACGAAGACGATTGTGAGCCGTTATTATCCTTTGTGTTTGATCCTATTAAGCATTGTCAAAGTGGGTATTGGTTTCTGCGATTACAGAATATCAATCATGGGCAATTGTACGTATTTGAAGTCGATGGCCCTTGGTTGCCAGAGCAAGGTTTACGCTTCGATAAAGAAAAGATGTTACTGGATCCTTATTGCCATGGCATTGCGCGCAGCCGCCATTATCAGCGCCATCGTGCGATGAATACGGGGTCGAACATAGATGCATGTTTAAAGAGCGTGGTCATTAATCACGAAACTTTTGATTGGCAAGGAATCGCATCTCCAAAACATTCGCTCAATGACACCGTTATTTATGAAATGCACGTTAAAGGGTTTACACAACATCCTTCTTCGGAGGTTGAACGTGATAAACGCGGCACTTTTTTGGGTATCATTGAAAAAATCCCTTATTTAAAATCATTAGGTATCACCGCCGTTGAATTGATGCCGATTCAACAGTTTGATAAAGACGATGCCCCCAGTGGACAGAAAAATTATTGGGGATATAGCCCGATTAACTTCTTTGCAGTACACGCTGATTACAGCGTGTCTCGTGATCCTTTGAGTGCCATTATTGAATTTAAAACCTTAGTTCGAGAGCTGCATCGGGCTGGCATTGAAGTCATTTTGGACGTGGTGTTTAACCATACTGCGGAAGGGGACGAAAATGGCCCAACCTTCAGTTTTAAAGGGCTGCAAAATGACACCTATTACCTGTTAAATAAAGACGGTGAATACGCCAATTACAGCGGGTGTGGCAACACATGTAACGCCAATGCCAGTGTGTTACGACGCATGATCATTGATGCCTTGCATTACTGGGTCACTGAAATGCACGTTGACGGATTCCGTTTTGACTTGGCCTCGGTGTTATCACGAGACAGTGAAGGTCATCCGATGAAAGAGCCGCCATTATTGTGGTCGATTGATTCTGATCCCATTTTATCAGGCACCAAAATCATCGCAGAAGCATGGGATGCGGCGGGTTTGTATCAAGTTGGTGATTTTTTTGGGGATCGCTGGAATGAATGGAATGGGAAATATCGTGATGATGTGCGTGCTTTTTGGCGGGGTGATAACGATACCGTTGGGGATTTTGCCTCTCGTTTATTAGGCTCTCCTGATATTTATGGTCATGCCGATCATGCGCCACATCGTTCGGTAAACTTTGTCTGCGCGCATGATGGCTTTACCTTGAATGATGTGGTGAGTTATCAAGAAAAGCACAATCTGGCGAATGGTGAGAGCAATCGAGACGGTGACAATCACAATATCTCAGCGAATTATGGGGTGGAAGGGAAAACCGATTGTCCTGATATTTTGAATGTGCGATCCCGCCAATGTAAAAACATGATCACAACCTTATTTCTCTCGCTTGGTACACCGATGATTTTGATGGGTGATGAAGTCCGTCGTACGCAAAAAGGCAATAATAATACCTATTGTCAGGATAATCCGAGTAATTGGTTTGACTGGCGACTGGTGGATGAGAATGCGGATTTATTGCGTTTTGTGAGCTTGTTAACCAAGCTACGTCGAGGCTCACCAGCAATGGAGTGGCATTTGCACCAATCGCTCAATGATGTGATCGATAATGTCGGCGTGCAGTGGCACGGTATTGAGCCAGACGCGCCAGATTGGAGCGTACATTCTCACTCGATTGCTCTAACCGCGCATCACCCGATGACCAAAGAGAAGCTTTACATTATCTGCAATGCGTATTGGGATCCCTTACGCTTTACACTGCCAGATTGTCCTAATCATGATTGGCATCGGTTAATTGATACCGCATTGCCATCCCCGAATGACATTATTGATATTGATGAGACTCAAAAACATTCCAGTTCAACTATTTTAGTGGCGGGACGTAGCATGGTGATAATGATTGCGAAAACCTAATGTTGACGTCGTCCATATTAGGGTTATGGTTAAGGTTTTGATGTAAAAGCAGGACCTTAACCATGTTCATTGACAGCCATTGTCATTTTGATTTTGTGCCTTTTTCTGAAAATAATGAACTTTATATTCAGCAGGCAAAAGCCGTTGGGGTTAAGCATCTGGTTGTTCCCAGTGTTGGCGCCTCGAATTGGCGGATCGTACAACAACTCTCTCATCAATATCCTCAATTCATTTCTTATGCATTAGGTCTTCATCCGTATTTTTTTGCGGATCATCCATTGAGTGCTATTGCTGATTTGGACATCGCGCTCGCTCATCGTACTGATCGTTGCGTTGCTGTCGGTGAGTGCGGTTTGGATTTTGCGATTGTTAATCCTGAATCTGAAAGACAAATCGAAACCTTATTGGCTCAGTGCCAGCTTGCAAATCGGTATCAATTGCCGATGATTGTCCATTGTCGGAAGGCTTTTCCTGAACTAATTGCGGTTATGAAATCTTGTCCACCACAATCTGGTGCGGTTTATCACGCCTTTACTGGCAGCTATCAGCAAGCCAAACAATGGGTTGATGTGGGGTTTAAAATTGGTGTCGGGGGCAGTATTACCTATGAGCGAGCTAAGAAAACGCGCCAAGCGATCGCTAAATTACCATTAGAGTGTTTATTGTTGGAAACGGACGCACCGGATATGCCCATTTGTGGCTTCCAAGGACAGCCCAACCGTCCTGATTTACTGCCTAATATTGCGACGGCATTATGTGAGTTACGATCCGAAAATCAGAAAATTGTCATCCCTTCCTTGTATGAGAAAAC
>CAMQZF010000074.1 GCA_947039525.1 uncultured Photobacterium sp.
GGCAGCGGCTTTTGATGCCGCCATCCCCTGGTTCGAATCCAGGTAGCCCTGCCAATATTTTCTTTATTGATATTTTCGATAAAGTGAAAAAACCCACTTTTGTGGTTTTTTTTGTATCTAGCATTTTTCGATAAAAATCAATTACGATAGCCCCAATGCATATTTCAGGGCTTTATTTTTCAATGGCCCAGCATTCTCCGCCAGCTTTAATCCCAAATTACGTCCGAAAAAGGCCAGTCGATTAGGCTGACGAAAAGTCTTATACAAAAGATCCATCGACGTTTGCATCAATAAATTATCCGTACGACGACGTTTTTCATAACGTGACAGTGTCTCAATACTGTCCCAGTTATCTCCTGCTTTTTGCCACTCCTCCAACAATACTTTAGCGTCTTTAAAACCTAAATTTACCCCTTGTCCCGCCAATGGGTGAATCGCATGTGCAGCATCGCCTAATAATACAATTCCTGATTTCACATACTGTTGAGCATGACGGCGAGTTAGCGGAAATGAACCTCGTTGATTCACTTTTATTCGACCTAATTCTGAAGGAAAATTCCGGTGAATTTCATCACATAAAGCCGATAAAGACAGAGATTCCAATTCTGCAATGCGCTCTGGTGTGTCATACCAAACCAAACAAGCTTGATGGCCGACTAAAGGTAAAAAAGCACGCGGACCTGACGGTGAAAAATACTGCCACGTGATATCTTGTTGAGATTGTTCTGTTTCAACTTGAATCAACAAACAACGCTGACGATAATCCCATCCGGTTAATCCAACCCCCATTTGCTTTCGTACTACCGAATTTGCACCATCAGCTCCTAAAATCACTTTAGTTGTGAACGATTCACCATTTTTTAATGTCACTTGGTAGCGTGCTGTTTCAGAGTCAGATAAAGATTTATAATGAGAAAAATGATGTGGGCAATAAACTTTAATGGATGGATATCGCTTAAACAGATCCCATAATCCAAGCTGTACCACTCGATTTTCAACCATGACTCCAAGCCGTTCAAGATTCAAATCCTCACTGGAAAATCGAGTACGACAATCTAAGTGTTCCCAAGTTTCCAAACGACGAAATGGGCACACTCGTTGCGCTTGAATCTGTTCCCACGCGCCTAATTTCGCTAAAAGTTGCTCTGTTTGCGCGGAAATGGCAGAAACACGTAAATCCATTGGTTGATCATCTGAAAAAGGGATGGGTGCTTTGCCTTCAATCACAGCCACACTCAAGCCGAGCTGTGCCGAGCCAATTGCCATTGCAGAGCCAATCATGCCACCACCCACAATTACCACATCAAAATGTTCCATATTCATATCCCTTTGTTTAATTAGCCACAGTGTACCGTGATCGACTATTTTTACTATGTAACTCGATACCCACATTTTCTGCAAGGTGGTGATGTTCTGGTCAGGGTCAAAGTAAAGCAGTACAATACGCGCCTTGCGAGTGATCCCTACGTGCGAATGGCACACCATCACCGCCCAACGCACTATTGCAATGTAATTTAATTCGACAAACTTTAAGAGTGAGATATGGCTAAGAAACTGCTTATCAAGACCTGGGGCTGCCAGATGAACGAATACGATTCATCAAAAATGGCGGATCTTCTCAATGCGGCCAATGGCTACGAACTAACAGAAGACCCAGAGGAAGCAGACGTTCTGCTACTTAACACCTGTTCAATCCGCGAAAAAGCCCAAGAAAAAGTATTCCACCAATTGGGTCGCTGGAAAGCTCTAAAGGATAAGAAACCAGAATTGGTGATTGGTGTCGGTGGCTGCGTTGCCACACAAGAAGGCAAAGCAATTCGCCATCGCGCTCCTTACGTTGATGTGATTTTTGGTCCACAAACTTTGCACCGTTTGCCGCACATGATCAAAGAATCTCAGCGCATTGAAGGCCCAGTAATGGACATTTCTTTCCCTGAAATTGAAAAATTTGACAGCATGCCGGAACCTCGTGCTGAGGGACCAACAGCGTTTGTTTCCATCATGGAAGGTTGTTCAAAATACTGTACTTACTGTGTCGTACCTTATACACGTGGTGAGGAAGTCAGCCGCCCATTGGATGATGTTTTATACGAAATCGCACAATTAGCTGACCAAGGCGTTCGTGAAGTCAATCTCTTAGGTCAAAACGTAAACGCATACCGTGGCGAAATGTTCGATGGCAGCATCTGTAGTTTTGCTGAGTTATTGCGCTTTGTTGCTTCGATTGACGGTATCGATCGCGTTCGTTATACAACAAGCCATCCAATTGAATTCACCGATGACATCATTGAAGTGTACCAAGACACTCCTGAATTGGTGGATCACTTACATTTACCAGTTCAAAGTGGCTCAGATCGTATTTTGACCATGATGAAACGTCCTCATACGGCGCTTGAATACAAGTCTATCATTCGTAAGTTACGCAAAGTTCGTCCAAACATTCACATGAGTTCAGACTTCATTGTGGGTTTCCCTGGCGAAACCGATCAAGACTTTGAAGACACCATGAAGTTAATTCGTGAAATCGATTTTGACTTGAGCTTTAGCTTTGTGTATTCGCCACGTCCAGGCACACCAGCTGCGGACTACCCATGCGATTTATCCGAAGAAACCAAGAAAAATCGTTTATACGAGTTACAACAACAAATCAATGCACAAACCATGCGTTTCTCTCGCCAAATGTTGGGCACCGTTCAGCGCATTTTGGTTGAAGGACCTTCAAGAAAAGATATCATGGAACTTCGTGGGCGCACCGAAAATAACCGAGTGGTTAACTTCGCCGGTTCTGTTGATTTAATTGGTCAATTTGTCGATGTGGAAATCACAGATGTTAACCCTAACTCACTGCGCGGAAAATTAATCCGTACTGAAGCAGAAATGGATCTTCGTATTGCGATGAGTCCAAGTGAAGTTATCGAAAAAACACGTAAAACAGACGATTTGGGCGTAGGCCAATTTAATCCTCAATAAGGCACGGTCACGCATCTTAATACACTCAGCCACCCATTATGGGTGGCTATTTTGAGAGGCACACATTGAGTCAGATCATTACTTTCGATTTCACCTTAGAGCCTGAAAACAATCAGCGTTTAGCCAGCCTTTGTGGGCCATTTGATGACAACATCAAGCAATTAGAACGTCGATTAGGAATAGAAATCAACCACCGAAGCCATCAATTTTCTGTTGTTGGACAAGCTCATACCGTGCATGCCACGATAGATATTCTAAAAAATCTTTACGTTGATACCGCTCCAGTTCGTAATATCATTCCTGATATTGATCCTGAACAGATCCATCTTGCCATTCAAGAATCTCGAGTATTCGAACATCCTATCGAAACCAGCCTTCCTTATGGCAAAGAAGTTCACATCAAAACCAAAAAAGGCATTATTAAGCCACGTAGCCCAAATCAAGCACAATACATCACTCATATGGTGACGCATGATATTACGTTCGGCATTGGCCCTGCTGGGACTGGTAAAACCTATCTGGCTGTTGCCGCTGCGGTTGATGCGTTAGAGCGTCAAGAAGTTCGTCGCATTCTATTAACACGTCCAGCAGTTGAGGCAGGTGAAAAACTCGGATTTTTACCTGGTGATTTAAGTCAAAAAGTCGATCCGTATTTACGTCCATTATACGATGCACTGTTTGAAATGCTTGGTTTTGAGCGTGTTGAAAAGCTCATTGAACGTAATGTTATTGAAGTCGCACCATTGGCTTACATGCGGGGGCGAACCCTCAATGATGCCTTCATTATTTTAGATGAAAGCCAAAATACCACCGTGGAACAAATGAAAATGTTCCTAACGCGCATTGGTTTTAACTCCCGAGCCGTTATCACAGGTGATATCACTCAAGTTGATTTACCTCGTGGGGCACGCTCTGGATTACGTCACGCTATTGAAGTATTAAATGGCGTCGATGAAATCAGCTTTAACTTCTTTCAAGCTGAAGATATCGTGCGTCACCCTGTTGTTGCCCGTATCGTATTAGCGTACGAATCCTGGGAAAACGAAGATCAAAAACAACGAAAATTGGCTGAAGTACGTCGTCGAGAAACTCATACAGCGACCACACAAGCAGCCGTTACTTCTTCTGTAACAGAAAAGAGCAACTCATGAGCATTTATCTCGATCTTCAAGTCGCCACCGAAAACACGGATGGATTACCGACCGAAGAACAGTTTCAGCATTGGTTAGACAAAGCCATCATCCCTTTTCAAAAAGACGCCGAACTCACCATTCGTTTGGTCGATGAAGCCGAAAGTCACAACCTTAATTTGGAATACCGTGGTAAAGACAAATCCACCAATGTGTTATCCTTCCCATTTGAAGCCCCACCAGGAATGAAAATCGATTTATTAGGTGATTTGATTATTTGCCGACAAGTTGTCGAAAAAGAAGCCAAAGAACAGAATAAAACACTGGACTCACATTGGGCACATATGGTTGTACACGGCAGCTTGCATCTGTTAGGTTATGATCATATTGACGATGACGAAGCCGAGGAAATGGAAGCTTTGGAAACGGAAATCATGACGGAAATGGGCTTTTTAGACCCTTACTTGTCTGAAAAAGAATAACTAACACTTATTGGTCATCGCAAGGGTGTGATGATCATTACCGTGGCTAGCCACTTAACTGACTAAAAGAAGCTAATGAACGAAGATAACTCACAAAATTCAGAAGGTCCGAGTCGAAAATCCTTCTTTGGACGTATCAGCCAAATGTTTCAAGGTGATCCCCAAAACCGAGAAGAATTGGTTGAAGTCTTTCGTGACTCCGAAGAAAACGACCTGATTGATCACGATACCCGTGACATGCTTGAAGGCGTTATGCAAATTTCGGAAATGCGTGTACGAGACATCATGATCCCTCGTTCACAAATAGTTACGATTGAGCGCTCTCAGAAGTTAGAAGATTTGATCGACTTAATCATTGAAGCTCAACACTCACGCTATCCGGTGATCAGTGATGACAAAGATCACGTTGAAGGCATCTTATTAGCGAAAGATTTACTGCGTTATTTATTACCAAGCAGCGAACCTTTCGACATTGATAAAGTCCTTCGTCCTGCCGTTGTTGTACCTGAAAGCAAGCGTGTAGACCGTCTTTTAAAAGAGTTCCGTGAAGAACGCTATCACATGGCGATTGTCGTCGATGAATTTGGTGGTGTTTCTGGCGTGGTAACCATTGAAGACATTCTCGAAGAAATCGTTGGTGAAATTGAAGACGAATTCGACGATGAAGAAGAGCAAGAGATTCGTCAGTTAAGCAAACATACGTATTCAGTGAAAGCATTGACCACAATTGAAGATTTTAATGAGTTATTCCACACTCACTTCAATGATGATGAAGTCGATACTGTCGGTGGTTTAGTAATGATCAATTTAGGTCATTTACCCGCGCGTGGTGAAATCATTGAGTTACAAGGCTATACCTTCAAAGTAACTGCAGCGGATAATCGTCGTATTGTTCAAGTGCAAGTTACTGTTCCCGATCAGGCCCATCAACCGGCCATAACCTCGTAAGAATCGATGAACAAACCGCAATTCATCTCTGCAGGACGGTGGCTACTCGCCGTCCTTGCGGGTGCGCTCGCCACACCTTCTTTCGCACCCTATAATTACTGGCTTCTGGCCCCTATTTCCATTTTTATCTTCCTATGGACCATACTCAACCAAACTCGTAAACACTCTGCTTGGCTTGGTTTTCTTTATGGTTGTGGCTTATTTGGCACCGGAATTTTCTGGGTTCACGTCAGCATAGATTCCTTTGGTGGCATGCCAATGATCGCGAACATCTTCGTGATGTCACTGCTCATTGGCTATTTAGCCCTTTATCCTGCACTTTTTGGCTGGCTATTTAACCGCTTTAATCAGGGAAAGATTGTTCGTCAATTACTGTTAAGCGGTCCAGCACTATGGCTAGTAACCGATTGGTTACGAGGCTGGGTGTTTACTGGATTTCCATGGTTATGGATGGGATACAGCCAAATTAGTAGCCCATTAAAACATTTTGCGCCTATTTTTGGTGTGGAAGGCATTACCTTAGCCTTAGTATTTTTCAGTGCGGGTATTCTTGCTGCTTTACATAAAAAACAAGCTAAATGGCTACTCGTTTCCATTGCCGTTGTTCTCTTAAGTTGGGCGGCTAGCTACCCTCAATGGGTAAAACCCAATCCAAAAAAGATTATTGATGTCGCACTGATTCAAGGTAACATTCCACAAGAAGCCAAATGGGAGCCAGACCAATTGTGGCCGACCATTTTTAAATACGTGGAATTAACCCAGAAAAACTGGGATGCCAATGTGATTGTGTGGCCTGAAGCGGCAATTCCCGCCTTAGAATCTCATCTAACACCATTCTTAGAAAACTTAGATGAAGCAGCACGCAAACACAATACGTCGATCATTACTGGAATTCTGGATCAAAAGCCCGATGGGAAGTATTACAATAATATTCTCGTTCTAGGTAAAGACAGTAACGGTCCTTACACGCCTGAACATTCAGAACAATACAGTAAACATCATCTGGTTCCTTTTGGAGAATACGTACCTTTTGAAGACATATTGCGACCATTAGCGCCATTATTTAACTTGCCAATGTCTTCTTTCAGTCCGGGCCCGTATATTCAGCCTAATTTAAAAGCCAACGGTTTTCATTTTGAGCCTGCGTTATGCTATGAAATCATCTTTGGCTCACAAATACGAGCAAACCTACGTGACACAACGGATTATCTACTGACGTTATCAAATGATGCTTGGTTCGGAAAATCCATTGGTCCTGATCAGCATATGGAAATAGCCCAAATGCGAGCATTGGAACTGGGTAAGCCACTTATTCGAGATACGAATACGGGCATTACTGCGATCGTGAATGCACAAGGTGAAATCGTTAAGCGTTTACCACAATACGAAACTGGTGTATTGCGCGCTAAAGTAGAAGGAACAACAGGTAAAACCCCTTACGTTATTTGGGGCACATGGCCATTGTATATTTATAGCTTCCTCGTTTTATTATTAAGCTGGATCCTATTTCGCAGACAAAAAAACAAGAAATAGTATTCCTAAAAAAAGGAGAAGCCTCAATCAGCTTCTCCTTTTTTATCTAGCACGCACATTGCTTTTAAGGTGCGAGTGGACGACGAATAAAATGCGTTCCACCACACACTGAGCACGATTCAATGCGTTGCACATGCGTATACGTTAAGCGATGCCCACACTTATCACAAACTAAAGTACCAAGTGCAATCATGTCCCCAGCCTCATACACACCTTGATGCTCAAGATCTTGCATCACTTCATGCCATTCCACTTGAGATTTATCCGTCACTTCTGCTAAACGCTGCCAGATAGTCTCGGAAACCAAACCATAGAACTCACTGTTTTTAAAAGAAGATTCTTCTTTATCCGCATTCTGTCCAAACTCTTTCAAGTCTTCCTTCACGTAGGCCATGATCAAAGACCATTCGTCTTTGGTCATATCCGTCGCAGCATCTCCGTACTCTTCTGCCATATGCACCCAATGCTTTAACGCATCTGGGCTTTTTTGTATCGCATCAGTAATTTTATTTACAAACCCTTCATAGTGTTTCTTTTGCTTTGTCATAACGACCTCTCTATGACCATGTTGAACGAATTCGATCTCTAATGAGTAGATAGACACTCAAAAAAGGGATACACACAATAATTTTAAACATCCATGCCTTAAAAGGGACAATTCCATCGTGGAAATAGCATCAGCTATTGTTGCTACCCCTCCCTTTGGTTATCCTATGACGATTATACTGAAGTCTATGTACTCACTCACCAAGCCTGGAATTCATCGATGCAAGAACAATATCGCCCGCAGGACATTGAACAGAAAGTTCAGCAACATTGGAACAACAATCAAACGTTTAACGTGGTTGAAGATCCAACCAAAGAAAAATTCTACTGTCTCTCTATGTTCCCATACCCAAGTGGTCGTTTGCACATGGGTCACGTGCGTAACTACACCATCGGTGATGTGGTTGCTCGTTACCAACGCCTACAAGGCAAAAACGTTATGCAACCCATTGGTTGGGATGCATTCGGTTTACCCGCTGAAAATGCCGCTGTTAAAAATAAAACAGCACCAGCACCATGGACTTACGAAAACATTGAGTACATGAAAAACCAATTACAATTATTGGGTTTTGGCTACGATTGGAATCGTGAATTTGCTACTTGTACCCCAGAATACTACCGTTGGGAACAAGAATTTTTCACTAAGCTTTACAACAAAGGCCTAGTGTATAAAAAAACATCTTCAGTAAACTGGTGTCCCAATGACCAGACCGTACTGGCGAACGAACAAGTGGAAGACGGTTGCTGCTGGCGTTGTGATACCCCAGTAGAACAAAAAGAAATCCCACAATGGTTCATCAAAATCACGGCATACGCCGATGAGCTATTGAACGATCTGGATAATCTAGACGAATGGCCTGACATGGTAAAAACCATGCAACGCAACTGGATTGGTCGCTCTGAAGGTGTGAACTTAGACTTTACGGTTGAAAATCAAGCTGAGCCACTAACGGTTTACACCACACGTCCAGACACACTCATGGGTGTGACGTTCGTCAGCATCGCGGCAGGTCACCCGCTAGCGGCGAAAGCTGCAGAAAATAACCCAGAGCTAGCCGCATTCTTAGAAGAATGCAAAAACACCAAAGTTGCTGAAGCTGAACTAGCAACGATGGAAAAGAAAGGCATGGCAACGGGTTTCTACGCGATTCACCCAATCAATGGTCGACGCGTACCAATCTTCGCCGCTAACTTCGTACTAATGAACTACGGCACAGGCGCGGTAATGGCCGTTCCCGCTCATGATCAACGTGATTACGAATTTGCAACCAAGTACGATTTAGAAATCCTACCTGTGATTAAGCCAGCTGATAGCAGTGATTTAGACATCACAGAAGCAGCTTACACGGAAAAAGGCGTGCTATTTAACTCTGATGAGTTTGATGGTTTAGACTTCCAAGGCGCATTTGATGCAATCGCTGCGAAATTGGTTGAGCTCGGTAAAGGCGAAAAAACCGTTAACTTCCGTCTACGTGATTGGGGTGTTTCTCGTCAACGTTACTGGGGTGCACCAATCCCAATGTTGACAACAGAAGATGGTGAAGTTCATCCAGTACCGGCGGATCAATTGCCTGTAATCCTACCAGAAGACGTGGTCATGGATGGCGTAACCAGCCCAATTAAAGCCGATAAAGAATGGGCAAAAACCACCTTTAACGGTCAACCTGCGCTACGTGAAACCGATACCTTTGACACCTTCATGGAGTCATCTTGGTACTACGCTCGTTACTGTTCACCACAAGCCGATGAAATGCTGGATCCAGCCAAAGCAAACTACTGGCTACCGGTTGATCAGTACGTTGGTGGTATCGAACACGCCTGTATGCATCTATTGTACTCTCGCTTCTTCCATAAATTACTTCGTGACGAAGGCATGGTAGAAAGCTCAGAACCATTCAAGAGATTATTATGCCAAGGCATGGTATTAGCGGATGCGTTCTACTACAACAATGAGAAGGGTGGTAAAGTTTGGGTTTCACCTAACGATGTAACCATCGAACGTGATGAAAAAGGTCGCATCACCAAAGCTGTCGACAATGAAGGCCAAGACGTTGTTCATACTGGCATGACGAAAATGTCTAAGTCTAAGAATAACGGTATTGACCCTCAAGAAATGGTGGATAAATTCGGTGCCGATACCGTACGTCTATTCATGATGTTTGCAGCACCTGCAGAATTAACGCTTGAATGGCAAGAATCTGGCGTTGAAGGCGCTCACCGCTTCTTAAAGCGAGTTTGGAAGTTGGTTTTTGAGCACACGAATAAAGGTGATGTTGAAGCACTTGATCCAGCAAGCTTGAATAACGCACAAAAAACACTGCGTCGTGAAGTACATAAGACCATCGACAAAGTGAGCGATGACATTGGTCGTCGTCAAACGTTCAACACCGCAATTGCTGCTATCATGGAGTTGATGAACAAGTTGAACAAAGCACCACAAGAAAGCGCACAAGACCGTGCTCTGTTAGATGAAGCCCTTAAGGCCATCGTTGTGATGTTGCACCCAATCACCCCACACATCTGTTTTGAAATGTGGAATACCTTAGGCGAAAGCAACGTTGATACCGCAATATGGCCAACGGCAGACCAAGCAGCAATGGTTGAAGATGAAAAACTGATCGTCGTTCAGGTTAACGGAAAGCTACGTGCGAAAGTGACTGTGGCAGCCGATGCCACGCAAGATCAAGTGGAAGCACTTGCCTTTGCAGAAGAAGCCGTCACACGCTTCACCGAAGGCACAACCGTTCGTAAAGTGATTTACGTACCCGGTAAACTGTTAAACATTGTGGCCAATTAAGTGTGAGATAACACCATCTCATCCCTAATAAAACCATCAGTCCCTGCTTCGGCAGGGACTTTTCTACCTTTCGTATTACCCGATATGATTCAAAGAAATCGTCCACTGATTGGGCATTCCGTCTTACAAAAGGAGCAAATGCTGTGAAAGCTTTGTTGACCCCAAAAACTCTATATCGTTTTTTCTGCGTTATATTACTTGCACTCAGTACGGCCTCATGTGGTTTCCACCTTCGCAGTAATTATATGATTCCAACCTCGATTGCCCATTTGTCTCTGACCAGTTTTGACCCTTACGGCATGCTAACGCGTGATGTTCAAGCTCAATTCAAAATGCACGGCATCAAAGAAGTCCCTGTCAGTAAAGACGTGCCCAATCTGAATTTAGACAGTGAGTCAACCAATCAACGTACTTTATCCTTGTATCAAGATGGCGGTGCCGCACAATACGAACTGACGTACACTGCGAATTACACCGTCGTAATTCCGAATGTTGCCAGTCAAAACTTCACCGCAACCGTTCGTCGTAACTTCCTAGATAACCCATTAACAGCATTGGCTAAGTCAATAGAAGAAGACGTGATTAAAAATGAAATGCGTCAAGAAGCCGCACAACAAATCATGCGTCAATTAGCCCGTTTAACCGCCATCGAGCAAGAAGCCAGCCAGAAAAAGTTACAGCAAGAAGTGGTACATATGATGGAAAACAGTCCAAACAATCGTTCTGAGCAACCACAATCAAGCGCTACTAATCATCAATGAGAATCTATCCTGAACAATTGCCTCAGCAGCTTCATAAGAAGCTGCTTCCCCTTTATCTACTTTTGGGCAATGAACCTCTTTTCCAACTGGAGTCTCACGACCAAATTCAGCACATAGCGACAGATCGCGGATTTTTAGAACGCCATCGCTTCACGCTAGATAATAATGTGAACTGGGAGGACGTGTTTCATTGTCAACAATCCTTCAGTTTATTTTCAAACCAACAAATATTGGATTTGGAGATTCCGGAGTCGGGATTAAATGCCGCAAATGCCAATCAACTGCGCACTTTAATTGAACAGCAAACAGCGGATATTTTGATTATTATTCAAGGCCCCAGAATCACCAAAGCCCAAGAAAAAGCCAAGTGGTTTCAAACGGCTTGTGCATCAGGTGCTTACGTGCCTTGTAACACTCCAGATTCCCAACAATTGCCAACATTCATTCAAAACCGTTGCCGACAATTGAATTTACATCCCGATCAAGAATCGATTTTATTACTAGCTCAATGGCATGAAGGTAATTTACTGGCACTTGCGCAAAGCTTGGAAAAACTGCGCTTATTGTTTCCTGAAGGGGAGTTAACCCTGCCTCGTTTAC
>CAMQZF010000075.1 GCA_947039525.1 uncultured Photobacterium sp.
ATTTGCTTTTCAAAATTACCAGAGATGCACGATAAAGTCATTGGATGGTATTTAATCATTCATCATTATCAATAAACTAGAGTCACCACCGGAAATTGGAGTGTATAGGGTATGAAACCCTTAATCTTATATCCTGGCTCATGAAATATTTTTACTGGGCCACTAAGTTTATTACCATCATTATATTTAGGGGGGGTAGGGAGTCCTGGATATGATGTCCAAGGATTGCTTCCAACAGAAAATGAGTTTGATATGGTAGAATTTTTGCTATGAGAAATAATAAAATAGCCATTTTGATTAATTAATGCACTTCTAGGATTCGAGATTAATTTCAATTTAAATTGATTTCGATTGCCCGCATACATAGTGTCAAATTTTCCAGCGTACTTATTTTTCGATATTAAAATATCATTTTTTTTATTCGTAGGGCAAACAACATGATAACGGAAAGTCATTTCATTATTGGAATTAACATGAATGGTTTTATTTACACTGCCTGATGGTAACATAGTAACTTGGCATTGATTATTTTGTGCTTGAGCAAAAGCACTGATACTAAATCCACACAATAATATTGTTAATGAAGTACTTATATATTTTCTTACGGGGTACAATTTGTTATTTTTCATATGTTCATCAAGTGTGTATTTAATGTTTTTTAACAATACACATTTAATGTAAGTTCTTTTACTCTAAACAAATGAAATCTTTATTACCAATAAAAACAGAAGCTGTTAACGTTAAGTTAATTAAAGCACCATAAATACTATAACTATTTATTAATCATTGCGATTTTATGAGTTTTAAATGAGATAATTAATCTCTTTATTTTTAGTTATAACCTTCTAAGTATAATTCATATGGTATTTTTTATGTCGAAACAATCTAATATGGTTATATACATGGGTTATTGTGTGAAATCATCAATGTACATTACCATTAAAATGCTGAATAACAATCAGTATCCAATACGGTATGGCATAAAATCCTTTGTATTGGATACGAACGTTACCTCAACTATATTTGAAGCGCTTCAAGGTCTCGAACTAACCATTCAAAACAGTCTTCTTTCTCGTATCGCTTATAACTGATCGAGATAACTGAATCTTCAATTTCTAACCAAACGGTTAAATTTTTTGGATCCACACAAAACTGTTTAATGTAACTGGTATTCAAATAGCCAATTCGATTAGCATTTAAAAGCAATGAAAAATCACCTTGTCGCTTATAAACGATTGACGCATGTTTTAACTCTAGCTTTATAACGGCACTAGCCATAACCACTCACTTGCATAATAAAAACTCAAGACATACAGAGTTTTAAAGGTCAGTTTATAAAGATTTTTTCAAGTGATGTCTAGTTTATGCTCTGACATTACGTGCAATTTATTAAAAAATAGGAATATATTCACTGAACGCATGCTTCATTTCTAAGGCTAATAAGTCTATTTCATCTAGTACTCTTGTCGCTTTAAAAATTATTCTCTCTCTTTTTGTTTATCACCATATTCTTGTTAACTTAATCTCTAATTTATAAGCTTTGTATTTGTTCGCTTACATTTATCTAGAGTTACCCATCATGTTTTTATCAATTAAATTAATGACCGATTGTGAGCCTTTATTAGCCATGTTACTAGTATGTAAATGAAGGTTGCACGGAGTGTTGCCCTCAATAATCAAGTAGACCAGGTGTTTGGTTTGTTGAAATGAAAGGAACTCACTAGTGAAAAAAATAAATAAAATAACAATCGCCATATTTGGCGCAATGCTCAGTGGTTACGTCCATGCATCTGACGTCAATCAAGCATCGAACATGATTTCTTTTGTTCCCGGTGAAACAAGCGTCCAGAATGGCGAACTTGTTTTTTACAATGGTGAGTGTTTTATTGCTAAAAATAGCCCCGGCGTATGGGAAACACCCAGTTCGGTATCATGGTTTTGGGAAGTAGCAGAATGTTCTGGAGAGCCGACACCAGAGCCAAATCCAACTCCAGAACCAAATCCAACTCCAACTCCAAATCCAACTCCAAATCCAACTCCAAATCCAGCGCCAAATTTGGGTGACATTCCTCTTTTTGTTCCAGGTGAAACTGTCGCTGTCAATGGAACCCTTTACTTATATAATGAGCAATGTTTTATTGCTAAAAATAGCCCTGGGGCTTGGGAATCACCAAGTGCCAATTCGTGGTTTTGGGAGCTAACTGAGTGTCCAAATGATCCAGGTGTTGATCCGGGGCCAACAGAATTAACCATTGTTTCTCCAACATCGGGTCAATTAATACAACCCAATGAAACAATCTCGATTCAAGTAGGGGTTAATGGCGAATTAGCGTCTAAAGTCGAGTTTTGGGCGAATAACATGAAACTCGCAGAGCAATCCATTGTTCCTAGTCAGAGCGTTTACTCACAAAATTGGACAGCAAGTGAAACGGGCACATCAACGATTAATGTTTTCGTTTTTGATGAAAATAATCAACAAATTCAGCAACAATCGGTTTCTGTCACAGTGCAATCTGACGTGAATACTGATTTTACTGCTCCCGTTGTTAGCTTCCTGACCCCAGCAAATGGCTCAACATTTAATGAAACAGACAGTGTTTCGATTTCAGTGAATGCCACAGATGTTGATAATGACTTAGCCAATCTGGTGGTCAAAGCCAATAACCAACAAATTTGTAGCTTTGATGCGACCACTGTCGATGCGTTTACTTGTACTTGGCAACCGACTCAGATGGGCAGTGTGACACTGAATGCGATAGCGACTGATGCTCAAAATCTTTCTTCGACTGCCAATGTCAATATCACGATTGCAGAGTCGACAATTGAACCACCAATCATTCAGCCAGATGAATTGTGTACAGACTTTAACGTGTATCCAAACTGGACCAACGGTGACCATGCCAGAGGTGGTGACATCATGGTCCATGACAATATTGCCTACTCAGCTAAGAGTTGGACTCAAACCGTTCCGGGTAGTGATGACTCTTGGGAATTACATCTAAACTGTGATGGATCCGAGCCGGGCTCAGCACCTGTTCTCTCACTGCGTAATCCAATGGATCCTGTTCGCCTAGAGGTTGCAGGTTGGCCTAATAACTTTGTGGTCGCTAGCCCATCAACGGCAGCACCAGCAACATTAACCTTATCTACGAGTCCTGCTGCAGAAGTTGCTGATCTTGATAAGTTAACCAATGCTTTTGTTTCTATTATCAACATGGCAGCTCAAGCGGGTGCTTCATCCATCATCATTAGTAGTGATGTTCTGGATGAAGCCAGCGTTGATAACGGCGTGTCTCTAGGCAGTATTTCTGTTAAAGAAGCATTGACTAACGCTGTGAACATCACTGGCAGTAACCTTGACCTTGATGCGATTAATCGACTCAGCAATGATGTCAAAGGTTGGGCTCAAGCTCATAACTTAATTGTCTCTACCGTTGCACCTACTGCGAACTTTGGTTGGTCTCTAAGCATTGGTGATTTTGCTTATGATACCCACTCTGGACGCCAATCGGTCTGGAACGCCGCGTCTAACTATACTGCGGATTTGCTGAACACTCTTGAACTGTATAAAACCGATGCGACAACGAAAGCGGACTTTGTTGTCTTTACGAAATCAAGTGTTACTACAGCTTTGTCCAATGATCAATGGCACAATGTGCTAGAGTACGTAAAACAAGTCACAGATTATGTGCAAACTCCGGCTATGTTGGCAAACATACCAACCGAGCAAGCCGCGAATTATTTCATGGGGCAAACCACTCGTGATCAACAAATTCGTAAAGCAGCATACAGTAACGTATTTGCTATTTTGTTTGATAAAGATACAACTGATTTAACGAGTAAGATTGACCGTTATCAAGACGCGAAAGTGCCTCTTTACTATGTTGGCGCTGAGCTGGAAAAAGGATCATTAACTCGTATTGAATCGTTAAACAGTGAATTATCCGGTGCTGAAAGTGTCATGGATAATGAAGCATTCCTATATGAGACACCCCAATCACAGTGGATCCCATCTACCGTTTATAAATGGGCTGACTTCCTTGATGGCTTAAATGCAATGCACAATATTGGTGTTGCAGGCAATAAGTTCTGGTTATTGGAGGATGGCATTGATGATGCAACGAACGGTATTTATGCCAAAGTTGCGATTGCTGCTTTCTTAGCACAAAGTATGCAAGAAACGATTCGTTACAATGCATGTGATGAGAATAACTGGTCTGAAGTAAAATACGGTGCGCCAACCGATTATCCGATGTCAGCGAGTTGTGGTCAGTTGGGGCAGAAATACGCGGATTACGGTGTGAACCCGAGTTCAGGTTTAGATTATGCGTATTCTTGTCCTCGTGATAATAAGATGGAAGTTGGCGCATTAACACACGCATCATGGTATGGGGCTCCAGCTCCAGTGTTTGCGGCACCTAACGCTGTATTGGAAGAGCGTGGTTTGTTGGTGAATGGTCATGTTGGTCGCTGGACCAATGATGGTCACTGTAACGATGTACCAGGGAAAGTCGATACTTCTAAGCAGGTGTGGGAACGTAATGAATGTAAAACATACGTTGGTCAAAAAGCAGGTAAGTTTATTTGGGACGGCAGCAGTCAAGAAAGTGTTGAAGGCTGTGGATGGTGGGGACGTGGTGTAATTCAAACTACGGGTCGCCAGAACTTTGGTACGCTTAACCATTACTTAGGACGTTCACACGTTGACCCTGCGACTATTGGTCAAACGATTGATGGTGTGACTGTTGAAGCACCACCAGCGAACCCACTGTATGCCGATCTTGATTTTTGTTCGAATCCAGGTTTGATTTGTAGCTCTGAAGAGAATAAAGAAATTAAGTGGATCGCCGGTTTATTTTACTGGGTAACTTCTGTACAAGCCTACTCGAATGAAGGGGGACAATACGCAGACTGGAACTATTACAACGAATTGAAAAAGTATGTTGATAGTGGCTTGAAAGGCACGGAATTTATTGATGATGTTTCAGGTATTGTTAACCGAGGTTGTCCAGATTCAACTTGTTCAACAGGCGACGTTCATAATGTGAAAGAACGTCAGGATAACTTTAAGTTAGTATTGCAGAAATTAGGCCTTACTCCACAATAAATGATTAAGAGATGAGATTTTTAAAATAAAATTAATCAGTGGAAATTGACTGGTCGTAATAAAAAACCCTGCTTTAATAGAGCAGGGTTCTTTTTTTAGAGCTTTAATTTTTAAAGATCTAAAAGGAGGATTACTCAGCGTCTGTTTGAATCGCTTTTTCAGCTTGAATGCGCTCATAAATTTCCAATCGATGTACCGGTGTCTCCTTTGGTGCATCAATTCCTATTCTAACTTGATTACCTTTCACGCCGAGAACAGTAACTTTGACATCGTCAGCGATTATTAATGTTTCACCAATTCGACGAGTTAAGATTAGCATCTTGTAAATCCTTTTAATTTATATTGATAAATTTGTTTTTATTATGTTTTTCATTTGTCCAGTATAGTGATCAAAAAGTGTGATGTACATGATGTTTTGGTTGTTTTATTTATTTATTTTGTGATTCTTGACTATTTTTATGACTATTATTGTATATCTGAATGATTTTTTGAAGTGTTGCCTGATACTTGAATATAAGTGAGATAAAAAACATACTGAGTTCGTATTATCTCATCCAATTGTCTTTTCCTATTAATTCCATTATGTGTATTTCATCTTCTCTTTTTTCGCGTAATTTATAAGTTCAAGAGTGCTTTAATTCTTCATTTTGCAACACTTATTGAAGTGCAGGTAGAAAATGCCCTCAATAAGGTTGAGATAAATAGCAATATATGGTTGTTTCTTCACTTCAAAGTGAAGGAGTGTATTTGTGTCTTATCGAGTTTTAGATGTACCATTTGATTATCGTTATACCTGTTGGTTTTGTGGAGAGCCATCAGCCACGTTAGTTGATTGCAGTGATGAGTATGGTGCTGGCTCACCAATTCAGGTTCCATGTTGTGATGAGTGCGAACCATGGGCTAAGAATAGTAAAGCCTTGGGACTGGAAGCCATACGAGAAACCGTAAAACATCAATTGACGGTTTTTCATCGCCAAGAATTACAAATAGGTTTGCGTTGGACAGAGCAAGAGTTGGCCAATTCTGAATTTGAAGGCGTAGCACTGGCTGGATTTAAACAAAGTGGTTGGGCAATGTATCAAATTGCCAAGGATCGTATTAATTACACCGGATGGCCACTCAGTGTTGATGGGGTTCCATTAACACCGTTATCCCAAGTTTATCAAATCGAGTATCAAGGGATTCGTTACGCTTCATTGTCCGAAGCCATTGAGCAACTTTGTACTGCGTTAGAAATGAATGAAGATCGTTTATACTCAGCCGTCGATGTATTTGGTCGCGCGAGATTTTCGGATGCGGTCGCTTATGCTCGATCAAATCAATCATTAACAGACAAAGAATGGCAAGACAGTTTAACAACTTATTTATCGGTTGATGCTCAGCCAGAAAATCGAAGAGTTGAACAACGTACAATTCGAGTTGATGATGTACAGGGATTGATTGTTGAGCGTATTTATGTGGATCCCATCGCCATTGCGTGGGCGTTAAATAATGGTATCGAGAATTTAAGCATGTTGTCTGCATCTGAAGATAAATTCTGGGCTGACTTTGAATACGAATCAGAGCGTGCTGCTTTTACTTATTTCAATGGGCTGCAAGTCTATTTAGAAAAGAGAGAGCAAGATACCTTTTGGGCCAGCATGGAAGATCCGAATAAAACGTTATTTCGGTAAGTCATTATGTACTAATGCATAAACGTAATATTTATATAAGGATCGAAGGATCCTTATATAAATAGATAGGGGGCTTGATTATATTATCGGGAATTTGGTGCCTTGAATAATCCAAGTTTTAACGAACGTTTCATTTTCCAACACTTCGATGCAAATTTCATCGATGATTTTGTGTCCTTTATTCGTTAACTCTTCTTTTACTGCCAACCCCATATCTTTAGCATCTTCAATTAAAATATCTAAACAGGTTTGCTGCAAATCTTCGGTCTCTCCCAACCCATTTCTAAGATGGCGTCCTGCAGATTTTAATGCCTCAATACTGGCTTGTACGTCGGCGTGTTTTTTATCATCCCATTTATCGTATAAAGCGGGTGCTATGACAATCTTAATTGTTTCATCAACATTGATAACAGTTAGTGGTGTTTGATTCATGATTTTCATTTGCCTATTTTCAATAGCACTAAGATCAATATAATTAATTCACATTGTCTGAAGTTTTTTATCCTTCATCATACTTAAAACGTTGATGTCAGATTAATTCGTTATTAGTATAATTTAAATCCACTCGCTAAATACATTAATTAAAATAAACATAAGTAATAAAAAATCGTTTTATTTACCTTAATCTTGTTTTAATCAATGCGTTATTTCTTTATTTTACTGTGTGTTGGTTAATATGCTTTGGTTGTTCTGAAGGCGTAAAAAAGCAGTGAACATTAGATTCACTGCTGTCATGGTAGATACGGTTAGATGTGTCTATTGAACCCAAGAGTCAGCGGAAAACAATGACGCCACAGGATAAGATGACCATTGCATTCGATTCATCGGGCGCTTTGAGGGTTCAGAGCGGTGCGCTTTTTCTGGTAACGGTTGTTTCATCTCTCTAGACGGACTCATTTTTTTGCTTGGTTGAGTTGGTCCAGCTGAGGTTTCATTGGTAAATAAAGCCACTCGACCTAAACGATCACGAAGCAGCCCATTTGAGAAGTAACCAATGTGATCGCCTTGATAATTATAAATCGAATCTTGGTAAAGATAACCGACTGGTAAGCCTGAAAATGTATAAATTTGTTCACCATCCTCACTGTAGGCGTAAGGTTTTCCTGATGAGGTGTAAAAAGTGAGTGGCATTGTTCAGCTCCCGTTTTCTAAGATCACTGGTGGTATAAAAGAGTGAGTTTCTTTCATCTTTTGATATTGGCTTGATGTTTCCTTGCTAACGTCAAAAGGAAACCTACTTGCAATGTAGGGAAAAGGAGAGCACTTCGATACTTATCTTTTGTATCTAAATGCTTATTTCTATGAGGAGATACGTCATCAGTCAAACAAAGACACATTTACCCTAGTGTTCATAAGATTTAGTGGTGAACATGTAGCATTTCTACTGGCAGTAGAAGAATTAATAACTGGAAAATGTTAATCCTAAAGTTAAGATGAAAAAACAAAAATTTGTTCACGTTATTTATATTTATACCTTCCTTAGATTTAAGACCATTAACTTCTTGGTCTCTACCTCTTTTACTGGGATAATTAGGAATGTAATTCTATAAAAATGGTTAACAATGAAACTTTTAGTTCGTAATTTATCCCGCTCAACCACAAAACATGATCTTAATGTCTTATTTTCAGCTTGTGGCCAAGTCGATACATGTACCTTGGTACTCGACGGTGTAACAGGAAAGTCAAAAGGGTTCGCATTTATTGAAATGCCAAACGAAGATGAAGCCGTTGCTGCAATCTCACGTTTAAACCAGACTAATGTCGATAAGAGCAAGATTCGCGTAAAAGCGGCAGAATAATCAACATGACTTCACCGTCATAAGCTAGATACCCCCCCAAAGCCAATCTCAAGTTGGCTTTTTAATTTATTGTTTCAAATAGCTAACTCATACATATGATCACAGCTTTGGCACCTCTTATTTGTTACTTGCTTTAAAGGTACACTTATCATTTTACTCAACCAGCCTGCGGAAATGAATACTAGTGCAAGTGGATAGGCAGCACTTCAGATTAAACACAATGCAGTGTCAAATTAACACTGGAAATTTGCAATCAAAATATAAAACCCACTCAATTCTTTCCAAAAAATAGCACCTAAAAAATTTCAGGTGCCAACGCTAATATAAGATAAATAACCCAAATTTATTTTTTAGGGTCACAGTTAAGCATAAGTTCCGCGTAAATGATAAATAACTAATTTTTCCTGAAGATCAGCGATTGAGGCATCCCCAATATAATGAATTCGTCGTTTTTCACCTGTAATTGATGAGGGCAGTAAGGTAAAACTTGAATCATCAAATCTCCCAATGCCTTCATATTCTAAATGAACAAATAAGGCAGGATAATCGCAATCCAATTCAATCCAAATTTTTTCATTGTCTTGATGTACTTGATGAATAATATTTGGTTGTTGCAATGGAATGGCTTTAAAGCGACAAGGGAAGTGAATGTTTTCTATTGTTGAATGAGGGATCTCAATCTTTGCATAAAAGAAGGTCGAACTGGTGGCGATATTCGTTTGTAGTTCTTCTGGACATTGCCAAATAATATCAGAACTGTCTGAAGTGGCTTCATGCGTGACATTCCAACAAGCCAATTCATGACCCTGCCAATCATATTGACTTATTTTAGCGTTCACAATCATCGGATGGTGGTGATCATTAACAAAATACAAGGATAACGGATCATTTGATTCTTGAACAAAAGTCACCAATTGGGGCGCAAAAAAACGTTTGGCGTGATAATGCAATTGTTTCCAACGCCCAGTGTATTCAATGCTTGACCATGAACTGACGGGCCAACAATCATTAAGTTGCCAATACAAAATACCCCGACATTGAGATTTGTGTGCTCGCCAATATTCACTGGCGGTTTTAATCGCAATGGCTTGTTGTACTTGGCTTAAATAAAGCATCTGTTCAAAATTATTTGGAAAGCGAAAATAGCGTGTGAACATTTCTGTCATGATACTATTTCCACGTTTATTCTTTTGATGTTGTTCAAAGGATGGCGAGGTAATATTCCAATCTTCTTCAGGAATATAGGCTTTTACTGTCGGTAAGGATGGCCATGATTGATACCCAAATTCAGAACAAAATCGAGGCTTAATGCTTTCATATGCTTCAAAATCACGGCCTGAATGCCATACGTCCCAAAAATGCATATCACCACTTTTATCATCGTGCCATGCGTCGCCAAAATCAAGTTCACCATTACAAGGGGAACTGGCCCAAAACTCACGACTCGGATCCAGTGTTCGTACCGTGTCATGTAAAACACGATTTAAACGATCGTAATTTACCAAATACTTTTCACGTTGATGCTTCGATTCTGGATACCAACTGACCGCCCCAATAACTTCATTGTCACCACACCAAAGTACTAAAGATGGATGATCGATTAGGCGGTTTACTTGATCCGTTATTTCTAGAGTTACATCGGCAATGAATTCTGGCGTTGAAGGGTATAACGCACAGGCAAACATAAAATCTTGCCAAACAAGAATACCTAATTCATCGCATAAGTCATAAAAAATATCGTGCTCATACATACCGCCACCCCAGACTCGAATCATATTCATGTTGGCTGTTACAGCATCTTCCAATAATTGACGGTAACGCTGTGGCGTTTGTTGGCTTGGTCGAGCATCCATTGGAATCCAATTTGCTCCCTTTGCCATGATTGTCTGATTATTGATCTTAAATAGCATTGAACGACCAATATCATCTTTTTTATTTTCAAGTTCAAGATGGCGAAGTCCAATTCGTTTATGAATCTTCGACGTATTCAATGTAACGGTCAAATCATACAAAGGTTGATCGCCATAGCCTGCAGGCCACCAAAGATTTGGCTTGTGGAGGTTGATGCGATGATAACACTTATGTGACCCTGTCACCTCTTGGTTGATGGGTAATACAGTGGCCGCTTCATTTGTAAAATCAATATTAATTAATTGAGGTTCATTCGATGAGTCAATAACATCATAATGAATACAAACTATAAGTTCACAGTGATCATTGTCATTCCATATTTGTTGTGTCGTTACTCGATTTAAACGAGTCGTAGAAATAGATGTTAGCACCAATGGTTGATAAACCCCCATCGCTAACAAACAAATTCCCCAATCCCATCCAGCATGACATTGGGTTTTTCGTAATAAGTTCATATGAGGAATTTGATTATTTCCTTTAGCCCAAGGAATAGGGAATGGTAAATTGTCTGCACGTTTTTTTGCTTCTAAATCATTACGATGAAAGTGCATCGTAATAAGGTTTTCACCAGCATTAAGATAGGGGAGAATATTAACCTGATAGGTTCTAAACATATTGTCACAAATTAAAATGGATTGCTGATTAATGGACAGTGTAACTATGGTATCAACAAATCGTAAACAAAGATCAAGCTGATTAACGTTATCGTGGTGACCGTCATGATAATAACGGCGAGATGCACACCATTCACTTTCACCAACCCATTGAATTTCTGTTTCATTCGTTCCGAGGTAAGGATCCAGCAATAAATCATTTTTAATTAAAATAGAATGAATATCGTTAGGAAACGAAAAGGGAACAGAAATATGTTTATGTTGAGGTGACGTTAATTGCCAATGATCATTAATGGATGAAGAAAACATAAGAAAATACCTTTTATTTTATATGTTCTTTATTGTGTTCGAAGAGTGCTTTTCCTTCACTAACTATAGAAACAAAATTTGTTATAGAGCACTAATTACTTTTTGTTAATATAAGTAACAAGATGATGAACTTATTTTTAACCCAACTTTAAGTGATTGTTTTTTATTAAATCCAACAATAAAATCGTAACACCTCGAACTTTAACCCATTGATCGTTAATCTAATGACGACTGATTTACAATCAGCTACGTAATCCATCATTATAATTTTAGAAATTATTTTCTTACAATTTCAAGCATGCGAAAAAGAGAAACATTCGGTAGATTG
>CAMQZF010000076.1 GCA_947039525.1 uncultured Photobacterium sp.
GATATACCAAAAGTAATTTGGTCATTAAGCGTATTGAGGGGTTATTAGCACGCAGGTTTTCGATCCAAAATCATCCTATTACTCTTTTTTAGAAAAATACATCTCATCAGAGACACTTCCCTCTTTATTTTTCACTGATGTTTCACAAGCCAAATTACCCTTGAAGTTTCCACGATCGTGATCTATAAATCATAATTTTTTGTAAATTATCATGACGTTTCAAGCTTTCTTGTTATTTTCAATATAAAAACGTTAAAAATGAGAAAAATCAATTAATATATGAATCTCATCAATAAAGAATATTAATTCTTAATATACAGAGTAGAAAAAATCAATATAATTGATGAATTTTAATCTAACCTATAACAAAATAAGAAATTACAACTGAATAAATGATAGTAATAACTCAACAGACGATATAACCATGCTCTTCTTTACAGAGTAGAGCATGGCTAATACTTACTATATTGAGTTTTCTGACAACCATTTTTTCATGAAAACAATTTCTTTCTTTTGCGATTCAATAATAACTTGCGCTAGCTTTTTCACTTGCGGATCTTTTAATGTAGGAATAATAACTTCACTCATTACAATTGCACCTTCATGGTGAGGTAACATTCCCTTAATAAAGCTTATATCAGAGTCAGGTGTCATTTCAGCCATATGCATTTGATGCATCACTTTCATCGATTTCTCCATCATTTCTTTTGATGCAGATATATCAATTGGATCACTCTTTTTTACTGGATTTTTAGCTAACCAGTCCTTCATAAACGCGACTTCTTTCTTTTGACTTTCAATAATCGTAACAGCCAGTTCACGAATATTTTCATCTTTTAATGTTGGAAGGATTACCTCACTCATTACAATTGCCCCCTCATGGTGAGGTAGCATACCAGTGATAAAGTCAACATCGGTATTACCCGTTAATTTCATATCATGCATATCAGCCATTGCCACTGAACTTTTGCTCATCATCATTTGGGACGGTATTGCATTATCCGCTGTGTGAGAGCCATGAGCCATTGCAGCCCCTGAAAAACCGACACATGAAACCAGCAGCGCCAGAGATAATTTTTTCATAAAAAGCCCTTATTTTAATTTAAAGTTTCAATACAGAAGTAAAATAAGGATAAATTTAGCATATTTTGCTAATTCACAAAGCATTGTTCATATGGCTATTTCGAATGTGTGTTAATGGTCACAGAATTTGCTTCTGATCATTTATTAATAGATTTAATATTTACTATAGGGTTGGTTGTCCTAATTTAAGGTTACCCAATTTCGATATTGCCAATTAAATTTTGCCTTATGTATCGATAGTATAAATTTCGAATTTAGCTCAAATTTAGACAGTATACCGCTACGATCTATTCATTTTTCATACCATAGATTAATCTTAGAGTCCCTATAGAGCTTTCTATTTATACAATAAACTCATCCAATATTGACATTGTATGGTTCTTATTTAGGTCAACCTTTAGGAGTATCATTGGATACACGAACAAAGGTATTAACCTTAATTTTTTATTCAAGAGAATCATAATCAGCAACGGTTTCTCTAATGAGTTACAATACAACTTCTTATTAATTTCCTCTGTTATTTATCTTTATTTAATCGACAATATTCATCCAATACTTTTAATGCCTTTTAATTTAATTATTATCCAACTCAGATTTTAAAAAACTTAAAATAAAAAATAGCCATTACCTATCACACTCTAATATTAACTGTTGGTTTAATACTACAGTTCTTATTAATTTACTATCCATTTACAATAAGTAAATGGATTTCTAAAAACGACAAAATGAAAAAAAGACATTTTAGCTTTGATTAAATTTAACACCCACTGCATTTTATAAATCATAAGAATCAACTTAAAATAAAAAAACACCATGACAATATAAATTATCTCGTTTATATTCAGTGCCGTTAGTCGGGGGGCCATCAGGCTGAGATCACTGAAAAGTGGGACCCGTTGAACCTGAACCAGTTAATACTGGCGGAGGGAACTACACGCGACCCACAATTCAACGTCAATTTGAATTATACCCACCGAATTCGGTGTGATCGTGTCTGTTTTCCTTCGCTCACTTGAGGAGGAAATACATTATGATTCATAACGTCTTAACCATTGCAGGATCCGACAGCAGCGGTGGCGCAGGCATTCAAGCCGACATCAAAGCCATTTCAGCCTCCGGCAGTTATGCGTGCAGTGTCATTACCGCCTTAACCGCGCAAAATACTCAAGGCGTCACCCATATACACCCGATTCCCAGTGACTTTGTCACACATCAATTGGACGCTATTTTTCACGATCTAACCATTTCAGCGGTTAAAATCGGCATGCTTAACGATCGACACGTGATTCAAGCTGTCGCAGACAAACTGCAAGAGTATCAACCTCAATACATTGTGATTGATCCCGTAATGATCGCCACCAGCGGGTCAAAATTATTAGAAGATACCGCCATTTCAGCGTTACAGACTCTGTTGTTTCCTCTTGCTACCGTTATTACGCCAAATTTGATGGAAGCGGCAACCCTAACTCAACAGCCCATACCGCAAACAGAAGATGATATTCAGGCTTTAATTCACCAATTACAACAACGGTTTTCACAACCGATATTGCTTAAAGGTGGACACAGCCCCAATACCACCACCAGCACCGATTGGTTAATTACCACAGACCGTATTACTTCTTATTCATCTCCACGTATTCAGACGAAAAATACTCATGGCACTGGCTGTACGTTATCCGCAGCACTCGCCTCTTATCTTGCACAAGGTGATGATCTATCGATGGCAACACAGTCGGCAAAACGCTACTTAACTCAAGCTTTACAACATGCGGATAATTTAGATGTTGGGCATCAATCGGGGCCTGTTGATCACTTTTTCCAACTTCGTTCATACAACCATATTAAGGAGTAAATTGTGTGTGATTCTACGATTCAGAAGAACACACAAGCACTCCAATGGCAGTGTGATTCCTTGCGTTATCCTAAAAACCCAACGATCTTTTTTGAAAACTTCCACTTTTCATTGCCCTTGAACCAATGGACGTGCCTATTGGGTCAAAGTGGTTGTGGTAAAAGTACGTTATTGCGCTTATTGGCCGGATTGTTAGAAAAAACTGTACATTGGTCAGGCCAAATAACCTCACCGATTCCATTGAAAGGAAATGTCGCCTATATGGGACAAGAAGATTTGCTCCTACCTTGGTTAACCGTAAGAGAAAATACCTGTATACAGCAGCGTTTTGGCAAAAAATTATCAAAAAATGACGATCAGATCAACGCCATTCTTAAACAGGTCGGATTATTTAAACATCAATATAAATACCCAATGGCATTATCTGGTGGCATGAGACAACGGGTCGCATTAGCTCGAACCTTATTTCAAGAAAAACCTTTTGTATTTATGGATGAACCGTTCTCTGCGTTGGACGCGATCACTCGTCGCCAACTGCAAGATCTAACCGCTCAACTATTAAAAGACAAAACGGTGCTTTTTATTACCCACGACCCTTTAGAAGCCTTACATCTTGGGCAGCACATTCATGTCATGCGTGGTGATCAACAATTGCACACATTGTCATTAGAAACGGAACCCCACCCTCGCCCTTGGCACCCTGATTTTGGTCAATACCAAGACCATATTTTAACTTGGTTATCCAATACCTTGGATGAAAAATAAATGACCATCAGTCCTGTTTTGTCTTCGATTGGACGTAGCCTTTTCGTCCTTATTACTTTGGGTGGACTATGGCAATTATTGGTCACGACACTGCGAATTCCGACCTTTATTTTGCCGTCTCCCAATGCGGTTATTTCTGCTCTTATTGTCCATAGAGCCATTTTATGGCAACAAACAATCATTACTGGCATTGAAGTTTTTCTTGGCTTGGGATTGGGGATAATAATGGGATTACTGTCAGCAGTGATATTAATGATCTGTCCCCGTGTAAAACATTGGTTATGGCCTATTTTAATTATAAGCCAAGCCATTCCCGTGTTTGCCTTAGCTCCCATTCTCATGCTGTGGTTAGGTTATGGCATGGCATCCAAAGTGTTGATGGCCGCACTCATTATTTTCTTTCCTATCACAACCTGTTGCTATGACGGATTACGTCAAATCCCTCAGGGCTATTTGGATTTAGCACATACCCTTAATGCCACCCGCTGGCAAACTCTGTGGCGGATTCAATTGCCGGCTGCTTTACCGCATTTCGCTTCAGGTTTGCGTATGGCGGTCATTTTTGCCCCAATTGGGGCTGTTATTGGTGAATGGGTCGGGGCCAGTGCGGGTCTTGGCTATTTTATGCTGCAAGCAAATGCCCAAATGCACATTGCTGAATTGTTTGCTGCTGTCTTTATTCTGGTGCTTTTTTCTATCTCACTGTATCTCATTACACAGGGTTTATTGCGCCACTTCATTCCTTGGCACACGGATACCGTACAATGAATTTGTTATTTCGAAAAAATCCCCAACGTTTTCTCTTTATTACGCTGCTTATTCTTGGCTTATTGCCGACGTCAGCACTGGCTGCTCCGCTCAAATTAACACTGATGTTAGATTGGTTTATTAATCCCAATCACGGCCCGATTATTGTGGCCAAGGAACAAGGCTGGTTTAAGCAAGCTGGATTGGATTTAACCATACTGCAACCCAGCGATCCCAATTTACCCAGTCGACTGGTGGCGACCAATCAAATAAACATGGCGGTTTCCTACCCAAGCACATTATTGACCTCGGTCACTCATGGTTTGCCATTAATGCAAAGTGGTACGTTAATCGGCTCCCCTTTAAACAGTTTGATCGTCTTAAATAGCAATCATATTGATCGTATTTCTCAACTCAAAGGGAAAACTATAGGCGTTGCCGTTAGCAGTTCCGGCAATGCGGCATTAAAAACAATATTAAACAGCGGGGGCGTAAAATTAGATCAAGTTACGTTAGTGAATGTCGGATGGTCGCTCACTTCCGCTTTGGCAATGCACCGTGTTGATGCCATTTGGAGCGGTTTGCGTAATTACGAATATGTGCAATTACAACAAATGAGTGTAAAAGTGCATGCTTTTTACCCAGAAGAACATCAAGTACCGCCTTATAGCGCGATGATTTTTGTTGTAAATAAAAATCACTTAAATCTTCCCGCTATTCATATTTTTAACCAAGTGATCGCCAAAGCAAGTCAATACATCCTGAATCATCCACAACAAGCGTGGTTAGATTTTATAACCTATTCTCCGAAAATGCTGGATACCCCTTTAAATAAAGCCAGTTGGTTCGATACCGTCGGGCGATTCAGTCAGCGTCCAGCAGCAATGGACCCGACTCGTTATCAAATTTACGCTCAATTTTTGCATCGTACGGGCATCATTTCTTATGTACCCAAACCAAGCACCTACCTTTTATTCGGGAAATCCGCATGAATCACCAAGACTTATACCAAACCGCAGAATCTGAATGGCACACTTATATACACCATCCGTTTGTGATGGCTTTAGCACAAGGCACACTACCAGAAATAGCCTATTTGCATTATTTACAGCAGGATTTTTTATTTCTAAAACATTACGCTCGTGCTCATGCCTTAGCGATTGTCAAAGCCGATAACCTCTCTCAGATGAAGAGTCATTTACCCAGCTTAATGGCCTTACTCGATAATGAAATTTTCCACCATGTTCAATACTGCGCACAATGGGGGTTAAGCTTGCAAGACATGGAGAATCAACCGGAAGCGGTGGGTACGGTGGCCTACACCCGTTTCGTCATGGATTGCGGTTTTTCTGGTGATCATACCGATTTACTGGTGGCTTTAGCCCCTTGTGGCTGGGGTTATGCCGATATTGGGCGCTGGATAAACACCCATTCAGAGACTCAATGGGTACAGAATCCATTTCAAGATTGGATCGACCTTTATCGTGGCGATGGTTTTCAACACGCTCGTACTCGTATTCAGTCTGAGTTAGATCGGGCATTAAAAGACATTCCCTTAGCCAGTGAGAAAGGGCAAAAATTGTGTCACATTTTTAAAACAGCCACTCAAATGGAAGCTGCCTTCTGGCAACAAAGTCTTGATGCGACTCAACAGCACATTCATCTATCCACGGCCAATATTCTGAAAAATACGGTTCAGATCACGACCAAATTACCCACAGAGAAAATCATATGTTAAACGCACAAACCGTCATTGATGGGCTAAATCTGGTTCGTGAGCAACGCCCATTGGTCTTAAGCCTGACCAATTATGTTGTTATGAATGTGAATGCGAACGCACTACTTGCCGTTGGCGCATCGCCAATCATGGCGCACAGTCCTCAAGAATTGCCCGAACTCATAGAGAAAGTAGACAGCGTGGTGATTAATTTAGGCACCTTGGACGACACTTGGTTGAAGTCAATGCACTACGCGATTGAACTTGCCAATCACGCCAATAAATGGGTCGTTTTAGATCCTGTCGGTTGCGGATTTACACAATATCGGACAGAGGCCGCTCAACGATTGGCGCGGCTTGCCAACCGCCTGTTAATTCGAGGAAACAGCCAAGAAATTCAAGCGTTACTTGGTTTCAGTAATCATAATAATGGATTGGATGATCACAGCGGTACTGTCGATATTATGGGGTTGGCTTTATCAGCTCAAGAGCAATTTCAAGCGCATGTCGTCATATCAGGCCAACACGATGCACTGGTTTTTAATCAACATCGTATCATCAATCAAAATGGTCACCCGTGGATGACTCAGGTGACGGGCATGGGCTGTACTTTATCAGCATTATTAGGGGCTTTTTTACCGTGCGATCCCAATGCCCCATTAAGCGCAACCAGTTGTTGGACCTTAGCAGGACAAGTTGCCGCACAACACGCTCAGGGGTACGGCAGTTTTATGCCAGCGATCTTAGATCAACTTCATCAATTGACCCCAACGCAAATTCAACACCTTCAAGCTTGGAGTCATTACTGATGCCTTCTCCCTATGCGCTTTATTATGTGACCGATCCCACGATTTCCTTTGCCGAAAATCAAGCCGTTATTCAACGATGGGCGCCATTTTTAACCATGGTACAACTCAGAGAAAAAAATGTTACAGAGCCGATCTTGCTACAACGGGCTTTGGCATTAAAAGCGCAACTATCAACGACATCGATCTCTTTGATCATTAATGACAATCTCAATATTGCTTTAGCCAGTGATGCGGATGGATTGCACATAGGACAAAGTGATGGGTGTGTCCATAAGATTCGTACTGCCTTAGGCAAAGATAAGTACCTAGGATTAACCGTAGAAACGCACGCACAATTACAGCAAGCGCAATCTTTACCTATCGATTATTTAGGTATTAGCAGTGTCTTTGCTACCGACACAAAAAATGACATCAAACACATTTGGGGATGGGATGGGTTAACCTGGGCAATTGCCCATTCTCAAAAGCCATTAATAGCTATTGGCGGCATTCAATTAAAGGACATAAAGCCAATATTCAATATGGGATGCGATGGCGTTGCCATGGCATCTGCCATGAGCCAACAGAAAGATCCTGCACGTTATCAGGCTTACTTTTCATGAATTCATTTAATTTCTAAAAATCATACCGATCTATTTATTGAGACTTTGTCATTCTTAAAAAATCACCTTCGGTAACGCCTCTCTCATGAAATACTGCCATTTCTTCTTGTATTCCATGAGAGTTAAAATAAGACTTCTACATTCTATATCTCGTTAAAAGCTATATTGATTATAAAAAGTATATTGATAGCAAATTTGTCCGATGTTTTTACTGCTGTCAGTAATAATATCGGTAGGCTAATGCATAAGCTTTCAAATTAAGCTATCCAAATAGGTTTAATTTCTTTCCAATGATTATTGGCATAAACTGGTTTGTGAAACTCAACGTGATTTAACTTACCGTCATAGAAAACAAAAGTCTGATGTTGATATCCAACATCATCCCCATGGGCATTCTGACCATTGATTAAAATTTTCCAAAAATAACCAATATCAATATGTCGGTTAACCTCAGAGAGTAAAATCCCAGCTTCCGGCTCACTGATCCAATTCACCTGAATCGTATCAGGATAAGGTGTCTGTAATTTAAACCATTGAGCTATCTGCTGTTCAGCATTGACTTGAGTCACAGGGGTTAACTCTGTGTGTTGAGCTAACGGTGATGCAAAAGCACAACCCACCCAAAAAGCACTAAAAATGATACTAGAGGCGAACAATAAAGACCGTTTCATCTTGAATTCCCTGATTAACCATATGAGATAACACTCATAAAAACAATGTATGAAATATACCTCGAATACTGATGATGTATACCGACTCAGGGAAATTTTAATACAATCTAATCTCCTAATTTTAAAACAGAACATCCTCTAAAATAAGGAGTAGATTATCGATGTATCAAAATAAAAAAACTCAAAATAAAAAGGCTTCAAATTAGATTTAAAGCCTTTCTAACCACAATACCGATTTAATTCTTATAAGAAAATACTTAGCGTTGCAACAATGATGAAAGCAATGCTTCCTAATAAGGTTTCCATTACTGTCCATGTCTTTAATGTGGTCTTTTCATCCATATCCAATAAACGACCCACTAACCAGAAGCCTGAATCATTAAAGTGAGACAATACGGTTGCACCAGAAGCAATAGCGATAACAATAAAGCACAAATCAAAACTGCTGAGTCCTGGCGTTGCCGCAACCATAGGAGCAATCAAAGCCGCAGTGGTCGTCAGTGCAACAGTTGCAGATCCTTGAGCCACACGTAACGCTGTTGAAATAAGGAAAGCCGCCACAATCACAGGCATTCCCGTCCCCATCAATAAATCAGCTAATGCATCACCAATGCCGCTCGCTCGCAATACTCCACCAAACATACCACCAGCACCCGTAACTAAAATCACAGCACAGATAGGCGCTAACGAATCACCACATAATTTTTCTAACTTAGCCATGCCATGATCTTTTGCAAAGATAGCCAAACAAAACAACAAGGTAATCATTAAGGCGACAGGGGTTTTACCGAGCATTCGTAAAATATTAACCCAAGTCGATTGAGGATCAACAACGCCCATAACGGATAGCGTATTCAAACCCGTATCCATAAAAATTAACACTAACGGCAAGAGTAAAATGGTTAAAACAACAGAGAACTTTGGTAGGTTTTTATCGTCAATCACTTGCTGGGTCGCTAAAAAGGCTTTCGGTAGTACGCTCTCCAGCCCATAATCCATATAAGTAAGCGCCCAAATACCAAGTTGGTAAGGCAACACCCAAACCAATAAAGGTTAATAATCCGATATTGGCACCGAGTAACTCACTCGCTGCAACAGGACCGGGATGAGGCGGTAGAAAGGCATGCATGACGGCAAAAGCACCCGCAACAGGTAACGCATATTTAATGGTTGAGCCACCAAACTGCTTCGCAACGCTAAACAGAATCGGCATCATGACAATCAAGCCAGCATCAAAGAAAATAGGGAAACCAAACAGCAATGACGCAACGCCTAATGCAAAGGGGGCTTTATCGGATCCAAAACGACCAATTAACGTATCAGCAAGAACTTTCGCCCCTCCTGTCACTTCTAATATACGACCAATCATCGTACCAAGGCCAACTAACAAAGCAACGGAAGCTAACGTACCACCAAAACCAGACATCATGGTAGGAACGACTTGATCAGCATTGACACCAGTAACAACGGCAGTTAGAAAACTCACCACCGTTAACGCTAAAAAGGCGTGGATTTTAAAACGCATGATCAAGATAAGTAAAAGAATAATGGAACTTGCTGCAACTAATAAAAGGTATGTGGGATCCTGCGTCATATAAAGTTTCTCCAGCAAAAAGATCAAATTCGTGTGATATCACTCATATTTATTTTTACTGTGAGTCACATCACAAGCACCAAAGTTACGGGTAACATGTTACCTGTAACATGCTAGATTACAAGTCATTAAATGAGCCGGTATCCAAAAATGAGATAGAGGTACGAAAATGGCAGGTAGAAGCATTATAGTAATGGGCGTATCAGGCTGTGGTAAATCCACAATAGGCGAAGGAATTGCACATAAACTGCAAGCCAAGTTTATTGATGGCGATGATTTACATCCTAAAGCCAACATCCAAAAAATGGCCAGTGGCATTCCTTTAAATGACAATGATCGCGCACCGTGGTTAGAGCGCATTCGTGATGCTGCTTACAGCATTGAAAATAAAAATGAGATAGGCGTCATTGTTTGTTCCGCGCTTAAAAAACAATATCGAGATCAAATTCGTGACGGTAATCAGCATATTCAATTTGTTTTTTTAGATGGCAGTAAATCATTAATTTTGGAGCGAATACGCACTCGAAAAGGGCACTTTATGCGGGAGACCATGCTAGACAGTCAGCTGGAAACACTCGAACGCCCCAATAACGAGAAGGATGTCATCACAGTTAATATTGACCAACCCATTGCTAATATCATTAACGAAGCGACTGCTCATTTAATCGAGGGTACTCAATGAATTCAATTGTTGCGCAAGTAACTCAGCGAATTAAACAACGTAGCCAACATAGCCATCACCAGTGGCGATCGATGACCATTGAGATGGAAAAAACAGGCAAAGGACGCCAACAGCTCTCTTGTGGAAATTTAGCCCACGTTGTCGCCGCAAATGGTCATCAAGAAAAAGCGACAATCTTAGACTTTTTACATTCTAATCTCGCGATTGTGAGTGCTTATAATGATATGGTCAGTGCTCATCAACCCTATAAGTACTACCCTTCCATCATTGCAGACGCCTTAAAACCTTTAGGTCATACTTGCCAAGTGGCGGGCAGTGTCCCTGCAATGTGTGATGGAATCACCCAAGGGCAAGCAGGAATGGAATTGTCTTTGTTTTCTCGTGATATCGTCGCTCAATCCACCTCAATATCATTGAGTCACAATGCATTTGACGGCACACTCCTTCTGAGTATTTGCGATAAAATTGCCCCAGGACAATTAATGGGTGCCCTATCCTTTGCGCACTTACCAACGGCATTTGTACCTGTCGGCCCTATGAGCACGGGTATTAGCAATGATGAAAAAGTCGCAGTGCGTCAACAATACGCAGCAGGACATTCCGATAAAAACACGTTATTACGTATGGAATGCCAAGCTTACCACTCTTCTGGCACCTGTACCTTATATGGTACAGCGAATACCAATCAACTGGTCTTTGAAGCCATGGGGCTCATGCTACCAGGTTCAGCATTTGTCTCCCCAGAAAGTGAATTACGCCATGCACTCACTCAAGAAACAGCCCGTCGTATTGCCTCAGTAAATATGCAATCAAAGCAATATCGACCACTCTATGAAGTTTTCACAGCAGAAAGTTTGGTTAATGGCTTAGTCGCTTGGTTAGCTTCAGGTGGAAGTACGAATCACAGCCTTCATATGGTAGCGATAGCTCAATGTGCGGGGTTGATCTTAACATGGGATGATATTCAAGATTTATCCAATGTCGTTCCTCTGTTAGTCCGTATGTATCCGAATGGCCCTGAAGATATCAATGCCTTTCAACAAGCGGGGGGTGTTCCCGTACTCATGAAAAACCTCCATTACTGCGGCTTA
>CAMQZF010000077.1 GCA_947039525.1 uncultured Photobacterium sp.
GCTTCATCAATCACATCAATCGCTTTATCAGGAAGATGACGTTCATTAATGTACTTTGCAGACAATTCAACAGCAGCACGAATGGCTTTGTTGGTAAAGCGTACATCATGATGCGCTTCATACTTCGGTTTTAAACCCATTAAAATCTTTGTTGTATCATCTAACGATGGTTCAATAACGTCGATTTTTTGGAAGCGACGCGCTAAAGCACGCTCTTTTTCAAAAATACTGCTGTATTCTTGATATGTCGTCGAGCCCATACAGCGTAACTTACCACTGCTCAATAACGGTTTAATTAAATTCGCAGCATCGACTTGACCACCAGAAGCTGCACCTGCGCCAATGATGGTATGAATTTCATCAATGAATAAGATCGCATGCTCTTCTTTTTGAAGTTGTTTTAAAATACCTTTAAAGCGCTTTTCAAAGTCACCACGGTATTTAGTTCCCGCTAATAAAGAACCCACATCCAATGAATAGATCACGCAGTCTTTAATGATTTCAGGAACTTGATCTTCCACAATACGCCATGCCAGTCCTTCAGCAATGGCTGTTTTTCCGACACCAGCTTCACCCACTAATAATGGGTTATTTTTACGACGGCGACATAACACTTGAACCGCACGTTCGAGTTCACTGTCACGACCAATTAAAGGATCAATACCACCTTCTTTCGCAAGCTCATTCAAGTTCACAGCGAAATTTTCTAATTTATCTTCGTTACTAACATCCGTATTTACATCATCATTACTGCTGTCGCTGCCACTTTCACCATGTCCCTCGATACCATTATCTTTCACTGTTCCATGAGAGATAAAATTCACGACATCTAATCGGCTAATGTCACTTTTCTTCAATAAATAAGCCGCATGGGACTCTTGCTCACTGAAAATCGCAACTAAAACGTTTGCCCCAGTAACTTCACTACGCCCAGAAGACTGAACATGAAAAACAGCGCGTTGTAATACCCGTTGAAAACTCAATGTTGGCTGAGTCTCACGACTTTCATCCTCTACAGCAATTAATGGCGTTGTTTGCTCAATGAAAGAGTTCAGCTCTTGGCGTAACTGCTCAAGATTGGCACGACACGCTTGCAGCGCGTCTTGGGCTGCTGAATTATCCAATAAGGCCAACAACAAATGTTCAACTGTCATAAACTCATGACGCTTTTCGCGTGCTTTTGAAAACGCACTGTTTAAACTGGCTTCAAGTTCTTTATTTAGCATAAGGCACCTCCCCTAAGTACCACATAAAGTGGCGTGCCGGAAAAATTACGCTTTTTCCATTGTACACAGTAGCGGATGCTCATTTTCTCTCGCATACATAGCGACTTGAGCCACTTTGGTTTCAGCCACTTCCGCCGTAAAAACACCACACACAGCCTTTCCTTCATAATGTACTAATAACATCAATTGTGTGGCTTTTTCTAACTCAATGGAAAAAAATCGTTGTAATACTTCAATCACAAAATCCATTGGCGTGTAATCATCATTATTCAGCAACACCTTGTACATCGATGGTGGTTTTACTTTAACTTTTTCTTCATCTAGAACATCAGCGTCGGGTGTGATCCACTCGTATAATTTACTCATAACATCAATCTTAGTCTTAGGTTCAATGGGTTGCTAACAATCGCCCAACAAAAGTGATTTTAACGAAATTGTCACATTTCTCGCTTGACTGTCTAGCTCAATTTACTAAAGTGTATCCTGTAGTAGATATAAACAGCCTCAATCCATTTCGGATGTCTTATTGTTTATTATCCCACTCGCAGAAAAAAGAAACTGGATGTTAAACGGAATTTGAATGCAAGCAAGAAGGATGTAAAGCATGGCCACAGGAACAGTAAAATGGTTTAACAATGCCAAAGGATTTGGTTTTATCTGCCCAGAAGATGGAGATGATGACATTTTTGCTCACTACTCCACCATCCAAATGGATGGTTACCGCACACTAAAAGCGGGACAACAAGTCAATTATAAAGCGATATCGGGTCCAAAAGGCTTTCATGCCAGTGAAATTGTTCCTGTTATTGATAATCTCTTTATTGATTCATAACACGCATCATTTTGTTGTCAAAGAACCGAATTTAGAAAAGGTGAGGAAACCTCACCTTTTTCTTTTTTTTGCTTAAAATATCAACGTATCATGGCTCTTAAGATAACTAAACAATAAGAGCCAACGAAGATAATTACATTTGCTCAATCATGTCATCAGCAAATTCAGAACACTTACGTAAGGTTGCGCCATCCATTAAACGTTCAAAATCATACGTGACGGTTTGATTACGAATAGCAGCTTCCATAGAACTAATAATCAGATCAGCTGCATCCGTCCAGCCTAGATGACGTAGCATCATTTCAGCCGAAAGTATTAATGAACCAGGGTTTACTTTATCTTGACCTGCATATTTAGGTGCTGTGCCGTGTGTCGCTTCAAATAAAGCAACACCATCACCAATGTTCGCACCTGGTGCAATACCAATACCGCCAACTTGTGCTGCTAACGCATCAGAAACGTAGTCACCATTTAGGTTCATGGTGGCAATCACGTCATACTCAGCAGGACGCAATAAAATCTGTTGCAAGAATGCATCGGCAATGCAATCTTTTATCACAATCCCACGACCCGTTTTCGGATTACGCAATGTCATCCATGGACCGCCGTCAAGCAGTTCAGCACCAAACTCGGCGGCAATTTCATAACCCCAATCTTTGAATGCGCCCTCTGTGAACTTCATGATGTTCCCTTTATGTACAAGGGTTAATGAATCACGATCATTATCAATGGTATATTGCAGTGCAGCACGAACAAGACGCTTAGTACCTTCTTCAGAAATAGGCTTTATTCCCACGCCACATTGTTGAGGGAAACGGATTTTCGTTGCACCCATTTCTTCTTGCAAGAAAGCAATCAGCTTATCCGCTTCCGCTGTACCTGCTTTAAATTCAACACCTGCATAGATGTCTTCTGAGTTTTCACGGTAAATCACCATGTCCGTCAATTCTGGCTGCTTCAATGGGCTCGGTACGCCTTCAAAATAACGAACTGGGCGAGCACAGATGTATAAATCTAACTCTTGACGTAATGCTACGTTTAACGAGCGAATGCCACCGCCAACGGGTGTTGTTAATGGACCTTTAATTGCGACTTTATACTCACGAATGAAATCCAGTGTCTCTTGTGGTAGCCAAGCATCTTCACCATAAATTGTGGTTGATTTTTCACCAGTAAAAATTTCCATCCAAGAAATTTGACGATCGCCGGCATAAGCTTTCTTAACGGCTGCATCCACAACTTTGATCATTGCTGGTGTTACATCAACACCAATACCATCACCTTCAATAAAAGGAATGATTGGATTATTAGGAACAATTAATTGCCCATCATCGTCGAGTGAAATTTTTTGACCAAAATCAGGCACAATAACTTTACTATCCATAGAATTCTCCAACTGTCCATTTGTTAACGCTTTGTAAGATTAATGAAAATCATACTCGAAAAAATCTCATTTCGTCAATAATGCCATTATTCACGTATAATAAGCGTCTGTGCAATCACACTCTCTAATAAATTTCTGACTTATGAAACCAACAAATCGCGCTCAAACCTTATCCCGTCGACCAACTCGAACAAAAAATCAAAGCAATCACGCTTCGATATCTCGTCCTAAAGGTCCACAAAAAATCATTTTATTCAATAAACCCTTTAATGTTTTGACACAATTTTCTGGCGAAATACATGATCAAACACTGGCTGATTACATTCCAATTAAAGAGGTTTACCCTGCAGGCCGTCTTGATAAAGACAGCGAAGGTTTATTGGTTCTGACTAATGACGGGATTCTGCAAGCACGTTTAACACAACCGCAATCGAAAGCCCCGAAAATCTATTGGGTCCAAGTTGAAGGTGAACCTTCAGATGAAGCCATTCAACAACTTTGTGATGGAGTTACACTGAAAGATGGTCCAACTCTGCCTGCCATTGTTAAGCGTATGGAAAATCCGAATGTTTGGGATCGAATCCCTCCAATTCGCGAACGCAAAAATATCCCAACCACTTGGCTTGCTATTACTCTGCGTGAAGGGCGTAATCGTCAAGTTCGTCGCATGACCGCGCATATTGGTCATCCAACATTACGTTTAATCCGTCATCAAATGGCAAATTGGACGGTTGAAGGCCTCGCTCCTGGCGAATGGCGAGAGGTGACGTTACCGGATTCTCAATAAGAAATAACACTGTAACTTTCACTTAGAATCTTTTACTCTCAAAAATAGCAATCGATTGCTTTGCTGGTAAACTCCTTTTTATCCGCCTTTTTTTCAGACTTAATAAAAACTTGAAGAAAATGGGGTGATTTCTATCTCAAACTGTTTCCTAGATGGGGTTTCTGATAGAATCCCCTATCCACTTTACTGTTTAGCAACGTTAGAGAAATATGTCAGATAATAGCCCAAAAAAAGTCATTGTCGGTATGTCCGGCGGCGTTGATTCCTCTGTTTCCGCCTATTTATTACTTCAACAAGGTTACCAAGTTGAAGGCCTGTTCATGAAGAACTGGGAAGAAGATGATACGGATGAATACTGCTCAGCATCGGAAGATTTGGCTGACGCCCAAGCCGTGTGTGACAAATTGGGTATTCCTCTTCATACCATCAACTTTGCCGCGGAATACTGGGATAACGTGTTTGAATACTTCCTTGCCGAATACAAAGCAGGTCGTACACCAAACCCAGACATCTTATGTAATAAAGAAATCAAATTTAAAGCTTTCTTGGATTACGCTGACGAAGTATTGAAAGCCGATTACATTGCCATGGGGCACTATACGCGTCGTACTTTCCCTGAACTGGCGAATAAAAAACCACAAATGTTACGTGGTTTAGATAACAATAAAGATCAAAGTTACTTCCTTTACACTTTAAGCCACGCACAAATTGCACGCAGTTTATTTCCGGTTGGGGAATTGGAAAAACCCGAAGTTCGACGCATTGCCGAAGAACAAGATCTGATTACTGCAAAGAAAAAAGATTCGACTGGTATCTGTTTTATTGGTGAACGCAAATTTACTGACTTCTTAGCACAATATTTACCTGCACAACCGGGTAAAATCGAAACGGCAGAAGGCGTTGAAATTGGTGAGCATCAAGGCTTGATGTACCACACGTTAGGACAACGCAAAGGCTTACACATTGGTGGTCAAAAGGGTGGTAATGGTTTAGAAGAAGCGTGGTACGTTGTGGATAAAGACGTCAAACGCAATGTATTGATTGTCGGCCAAGGTCATAATCATCCTCGTTTATACTCTAATGGTTTGATTGCTTCACAATTACATTGGGTATCACGAGAACCAATAAAAGAAACGTTTTCGTGTACCGTTAAGACTCGTTATCGTCAACAAGACATTCCTTGTACAGTGATCCCTGTTGATGACGAAACCATCAAAGTTATTTTTGATGAAGCACAAATTGCTGTTACTCCTGGCCAATCAGCCGTTTTTTATCTCGACGATGTTTGTTTGGGTGGTGGTATTATCGAACACCGGATTTAAGTTTTATTAATATTTAGATAGAAGGATTTGTCGCTCGTGGCTTACTCAATTTACGATAGAACACTCGCTTTTGCAGGTCTTTGTCAGGCTGTAAAATTGGTTCAAGATGTGGCCCGAGATGGCACCTGTGATCGTGATGCATTACTGGTTTCATTAAACAGCATTACGATCACAGATCCAGATCAAACCATTGCAACATTTGGTGATGAAAGTCAGCTGCAATTTGGGTTAGATGTCTTAATTAAAGACATCAATACCACCTCTGCTAACAGTGAGCTGACCCAATATATTGTCGGTGTCTTAACCATTGAACGCAAATTAAGTCAACGACAAGATTGCCTGCAACAGCTGGCTGATCGGCTTGAGTCAATTCAACGCCAGCGACAACATTTTGATCTGCTTGATACGCAAATGATCAACAATCTGGCTCATATTTACAAAGATATTGTCAGTCCAATTGGACCCAGAATTCAAGTCAACGGTACGCCAGCACAACTGCAAATTGATTCGGTGAAAGATCACGTTCGTGCTTTATTACTAGCCGCGATTCGCAGTGCTGTTTTATGGCGACAGGTTGGGGGAAAACGCCGACATTTATTGTTTGGTCGAAAAGATCTGGTCGCACAAGCCCAGTTAATTCAAGCCCGCAACTCACATACTTTATAATTTCGTTTTTATTTAATGATTCAGGAGAAGTAACATGGAATTGTCCGCACTGACCGCGGTGTCCCCAATCGATGGGCGTTATGGAAGTAAAACAGCCGCTTTACGCAGCATTTTCAGCGAATTTGGTCTGTTAAAATACCGTACTATCGTTGAAATTCGTTGGTTACAAAAACTGGCGGAAACGGACAGCATCGCTGAAGTCCCTCAATTCAGTGCTGAAGCCAATGCTTTCTTGAATCGCATTGCCAATGAATTTAATGAAGAAGACGCACTTCGCATTAAAGAAATTGAGCGCACGACAAATCACGATGTAAAAGCCGTTGAATACTTTTTAAAAGAGCAAGTTGCTCCGCTTCCTGAATTGGATGCGATCAATGAGTTTATTCACTTTGCTTGTACCTCTGAAGATATCAACAACCTATCTCACGCTTTAATGCTGAATGAAGCGCGTGAAACGATAATGTTACCTGAAATTCGCAATGTGATTGATGCAATTAAAGGATTAGCACGTGAATACCGTGATATTCCATTGCTTTCTCGTACTCATGGTCAACCTGCATCACCTTCGACTTTAGGCAAGGAAATGGCAAATGTGGCGTACCGTATGGAGCGTCAATATAAGCAAATTTCTCAAGTGGAGGTTTTGGGTAAAATTAATGGTGCTGTGGGCAATTACAACGCACACTTATCTGCTTATCCAGACATTAATTGGCACCAATACAGTGAAGAGTTTGTTACTTCTCTAGGTATTACTTGGAATCCATACACCACACAAATTGAACCACACGATTACATCGCGGAATTGTTTGATGCAATGGCACGTTTCAATACCATTTTATTGGACTTTGATCGTGACGTTTGGGGCTACATCGCTATGGGGCATTTCAAGCAAAAGACCATTGCAGGTGAAATTGGCTCATCAACAATGCCGCACAAAGTTAACCCAATTGATTTTGAAAACTCCGAAGGTAATTTGGGTCTCGCAAATGCGATCTTTGGTCATCTCGCTCAAAAACTGCCAGTATCTCGTTGGCAGCGCGACCTTACCGATTCAACCGTTTTACGTAACCTAGGTGTCGGCTGTGGCTATGCCATCATTGCATACACATCAACACTGAAAGGCATCAGTAAATTAGAAGTAAATCAGGCACACTTACTGGATGAATTGGATCACAACTGGGAAGTATTAGCTGAACCGATTCAAACCGTTATGCGTCGTTACGGTATTGAAAAACCGTATGAGAAGCTAAAAGAGCTGACTCGCGGTAAACGCATTGATGGTGAAGGTATGCGTCTTTTCATTGATGGCTTAGAACTCCCTGAGCATGAAAAAACACGCTTAAAGGCCATGACTCCTGCAAATTACATTGGTCAAGCCATTGAGCTTAGCGATTTACTAAAATAATCGTCAACCAAACTGAGTCATAATAATAAAAAGAGAAGGCGCTAGACCACTGAGTCTTCTCTTTTTTTCACTTTCCTCAATATTATGTTTATTATTTCTTCGATTAATAACTCTCCTTTATTACCCACATCTGTAAAAGATTACGCTATACTTCCCTCCCATTTCTCCACTCGATAGCGAATTATGTATCAACTTGCGTTCTCTTTTGACGACTTCTTAGCCAATTACTGGCAAAAAAAACCGACCATTATTAAAGGCGGTTTTAAAAATTTTATCGATCCAATTAGCCCTGATGAGCTTGCGGGTCTCGCTATGGAAGAAGAAGTGGATTCTCGCTACATCGAAATTAACGGTGATCAGTGGGAAGCCAAACACGGTCCATTGAATTTTGATAATGTGCCAGAGGATCACTGGTCATTCATCGTACAAGCAGTAAACCACTGGCATGAGGGTGCTGCTCAATTGGTAACGCCTTTCCGCCAACTTCCAGGTTGGTTATTTGATGATTTGATGATCAGCTACTCAACACCAGGCGGTGGTGTTGGTCCTCATATCGATCAATACGATGTGTTTATTATTCAAGGATCAGGCAAGCGCCATTGGCGTGTGGGTGATAAACGCGATGATTACGAAGAAATCTGTCGTCATCCCGCTTTACGTCAAATTGTTGGATTTGATCCCATTATTGATGATGAAATTGAAGCCGGTGATATTTTATACATTCCACCCGGTTTCCCACACGATGGCTACGCTGTTGAAACTTCAATGAGTTTCTCTATTGGTTATCGCTCACCAAAACAACAAGAGCTATTAAGCAGTTTTGCTGACTTTGTTATTGAGCACGATTTGGGTGATGTTCACCACCACAATCCCGATATGAAAGCCCGTACTCGTAACGGTGCCATTGAAGAGTGTGATTTTGAACAGCTAACAAGCATGATGCGTGAGCTATTGGATCAACCAGAGCAATTAAAATCATGGTTAGGTACTTACTTAACTCAAAATCGTCATGATTTGGATGTGCCAGATGAAACGGATGAATGGCAAGTAGAAGATGTGATTAATGAACTTCAACAAGGTTCAGTGTTAAAGCGTTTAGGTGGGTTACGTACAAGTTATTACCCTGACAATCTGCATACTGTTTATATTCATGGTGAAAACTACGAATTAACGGCAGAGGCATCAGAATTAACGCCATTGTTATGTGATTTAGAATCGTTTGAAGCCAACACATTGAAGGGCCTACTTCAAAATCCTGAAGCCATGATATTCTTAACTGATTTGGTTAATCAAGGTTATTGGTACTTTGCAGAGTAATCCTATCTGACGAATAAAGACTCCCTCACTTTTATAAAAAAGGGAGTCTTTATTTATGACATACATGAATGACAACACATTCAGATTACTTATCTTGACTGTCAATATTTAACAATTGCTTATCATCACTTACTGACATTTTTTTTTGCTCTAATAAGAGTTGATCTTCATCCTCTTTCTTTTCATCAATGTCGACACCAATTTCATTTAGCATTTGTTTCATGCGCTTATTGGTTACTCGCTTGTGCTTCATCTCTATCTCCCCCAATCAATCAGTACTCGTACCAATGTCAAAATCTCACTGTTTTAAAATGACTTCATGACGTAATTAACTATGGCACACAAGATTTTGCTTTGCCGAAGATTGGTAACAATGAAATAGACTTATTTTAATTATTCCTGCAAGAGTTCTGCTTTTTTAGCTTAAATTTGCATAAAAAACCCGTTATTAGATTAAATACGCATACACCTTGATTTAAGATTCAATGAGATAGGCATGTACCAAGTTAACAACTAAGATAAGAAGGCTTACCTTTGTCATTATCTTGCCATAATGATTTTTACCAACCTTTTATTTTACAAATAGAGATAATATCAAAATGAGACCAGCTGGTTGTCACTCTCGCCCTAGCCCTTCCCGTGTTCGTCATGGCTATCAGTCACACCGAAAACCAAAAGATAATTCATCACAATAAATGATGAGACAGATATAAAAAAACCCATCATTTAGATGGGTTTCTTTTTATTGACTAATCATTTGTTCACTTTAATTTTGTAAGTACTGTAATGCCTGTCGTGAACTGGTTGATTCTGGATAATTATCGACAACCTGCTGATAATAGCTCCTTGCTTTTGTATTGTTCTTTTGTCTTTCTGAAATCACGCCTAATTTTAATAATGCGTCAGCACGTTTTGACGACGACTTATTATTTGTGACCACAATAAAGGCGGCTTGGGCTTCTACAACTTTATTTTGAGAGAAATACAATTGCCCTAACCAATAATTGGCATTCGTTACATATGATGATTGTGGGTATTTTTTCAAAAAATCTTGAAAAGCATTAATGGCTCCAGAAAAATTTTTATCTTTTAAAACTAGGGCAACGGCTTTATCGTAAGCCTCATTTTCATTACGATCACTGGAATACTCACTGGTCTTTGCCGTCTCTTTTCCAGTTGAAGCCACCGTTTTATTTTTCAACTGTTGCCTCAGTGAATCCACTTCTTGATACAGTTCTCGCTGTCGAGTCAGCATTTGCTTTAATTCGTAATTACTCCGCTCGACTAATCCTCGTAAGTTATCCACTTCCGATGACATTTGATTCAGCTGACGTTGCATATCCAGTTGCAATTGGTTTCGAGCTGAAATTAAACGCTCTAACTGTTGAACATCCGGACTGGTATTTTGTATCTGTAAATCCGATACCGGTGCAGGTGCAGCCAATACAGGACTGGCTACACCGACCAATAACGATAATGCCAAACTACGCACTAAGTTATTGTTCATCAAAATTATCCAATTAGTAAACCAATACTACACGACGGTTTTTTGCATAATCCACATCAGAATGACCGTTCACCAATGGTTTCTCTTCACCGTAGCTAACAATAGTCATTTGTGAAACAGGCACACCCATCGCTTGCAAATAACGTGCAATGGCGTTAGCACGACGCTCACCCAGTGCAATATTATATTCAGGCGTACCACGCTCATCGGCATGCCCCTCAACAATGACGTTATCTTGCGGATTTTGACGAAGGTATTCGGCATGTGCAGCCAGCATTTCTTCATAACCCGGCTGAATATCCGAATCATTAAATAAGAAATAAATGGTTTGCTCTTGACGCAATTGTTGGCTACGAAGTTCCTTTTCAGTCAACACAGGTGCAGTAACCACTGGTGAAGTGACAACCGTTTGCCCAATTGTGGCATTATTGACGGTTTCTGTGGCAGAGGAACTTTCCGTCCCTTCCGTTGAACTACAGGCCGTTAAGGTGATCATGGGTAACGCAATGGCTAATCCCTTTAGCACTTTATTCAGTTGCATTGTATTTTCCTTATTGATTGCAAAAATCACTTAACATCACAAAAAAGGTCCCCACGCGGGTGCGCGAACTTGACCATTCAGTGCAGGTAACCGTGCTTTAAATCGTCCATCAATGGAGACTAAAGACAGTTCATTCGAAAGACCGTTCACAGAGCTGTAAATCACCATGCTGCCATTGGGTGCTAAACTGGGTGATTCATCTAAAAAGGTTGTGGTTAAAATTTGTACTGCTCCGCTGCTCAAATCTTGTTTTGCAATGTTGTACCCTGAACTTGACTGATGCACCATGATCAAAGATTGACCATCCGGTGTTAATTGCCCACCCAAATTTTGGGTTCCTTGCCATGTTAAGCGTTCAGTAGATTTATCCGCTAAATTTACGCGATATATCTGCGGTTTACCACCTCTGTCAGAGGTAAAAATTAACGAATTCCCCGCTGGATCCCAAAATGGTTCCGTATTATTTGCTCTTCCTGACGTTACTTGAGTCAACTGTTTAGAATTCAAATCCAATAGATAAATATGCAAGCTTCCTGTTTTTGATAACACCAAAGCGAGTTGTTTAGATCGGAAGAGCGTCGTGTAGGGAAAGAGTGTAGGCTATAGTGTA
>CAMQZF010000078.1 GCA_947039525.1 uncultured Photobacterium sp.
AAAAGATGACAAGGCATAAAGATGGCGTGTTCGTCATAGATACTGTAGGCTACAGCCCCCTTCGCCAGATAGGCGAACGTAATAATGATAAGAGATAATTAAATATGAGTTTTGCCTCTTTGGGCTTGTCTGCCCCTATTCTTGATGCCATTGCCGAGCAAGGTTATGAAACCCCTTCACCAATTCAAGCGCAAGCGATTCCAGCGGTGATTGCTGGTAAAGATGTCATGGCAGCAGCTCAAACAGGTACAGGTAAAACAGCGGGCTTTAGTTTACCCGTCTTAGAGCGATTGGCTAATGGCCCGAAAGCACGTCCAAATCATATTCGTGCTTTGATTTTGACACCAACTCGAGAGCTTGCAGCACAAGTTGGTGAAAGTGTTGCGATGTACAGTAAGAACTTGCCGTTGTCTTCTACGGTTGTTTTTGGTGGTGTAAAAATCAACCCTCAAATGGTGAAGCTTCGCCGTGGCATTGATGTTTTAGTTGCAACCCCTGGCCGTTTGATGGATTTACATCAGCAAAATGCAGTGAAATTCTCACAAGTTGAAATTCTTGTTTTGGATGAAGCTGACCGAATGCTAGACATGGGCTTTATTCGTGATATTCGTAAAATTTTAAATTTATTGCCAAAGCAACGTCAAAATTTAATGTTTTCTGCGACGTTTTCTGATGATATTCGTGAACTTGCAAAAGGGTTAGTTAATAATCCAGTTGAGATCTCAGTAACGCCTCGTAATGCAACAGCGCCGACAGTAAAGCAGTGGATTCACCCTGTTGATAAGAATAAAAAGTCAGCATTATTGTCAAAGTTGATTTTGGAATACAAATGGAAACAAGCACTTGTATTTACCAAAACGAAGCATGGTGCGAATCGATTAACGCGTGAGCTAGAAGAAAAAGGCATCACAGCAGCCGCTATTCATGGTAATAAAAGCCAAGGTGCACGAACGAAAGCTTTACAGCAGTTTAAAGATGGTGGCGTTCGTATTCTTGTTGCAACGGATATTGCTGCACGTGGTATTGATATTGATCAATTGCCTCAAGTGGTTAACTTTGACTTACCTAACATTGCTGAAGATTATGTTCACCGTATTGGTCGTACCGGTCGTGCAGGTGCGGAAGGGCATGCGATTTCATTAGTTTGTTCGGATGAATTTAAAGATTTAGCGGGTATTGAGCGTTTAACAAAGCAAGTTTTACAACGTAAATTGATTGCAGGTTTCCACCCGGTAAATAAGTTGCCAGAATCGCGATTGGATACACGTCCATATCGTTTGAGTAAACCGAAAAAAGTCAATGGTGAAAGTGCCAATAGAGGTGAGCGTCAGAATTCTCGTTCAAATGCTCATTCTGATGAAGGGAAAAAACCGAGCCGTCGCCCACGTCAAGGACAAACTCGTTCAGAACAAGGCAAACCTGCGGCGCGTTCACCACGTCAGCCAGCAAAGCCATTAAGCCAAACCCGTCAGGGTTAAGCTATTATAAATGCCTCTGAAAAGAGGTATTTATTCAGCTTTATTTATATGACACAAACAAAAACACCAGCCAATGGCTGGTGTTTTTTCTAACAAACTGTTTTATATATTATAAAGCAGTTACGTTAGCAGCTTGAGGGCCTTTTTGACCTTGCTCAACTTCAAAAGACACTTTCTGGCCTTCTGCTAGAGTTTTGAAGCCTTCAGAAGCGATTGCACGGAAGTGAACGAATACGTCAGCACCGCCGTTGTCTTGAGTAATGAAACCGAAACCTTTCTCTTCGTTGAACCACTTAACGATACCAGTTGATTTAGACATGACTGTCTCCTACATATTTAAAATAAAGTATAAAAATTGACGCTAGATATAAACAAAGTAATTTCACGATAACTTATGTGTGGAAAGACGTCATGACAACCAACTGGATTAAAGCAGTAGCAGCGAACTTTCTAAAACATAGCAGGTGAAGCACTCGTTGAGTAACCAGCGCGAACATAATAGCAGTCTTGGATAAGATGTATAGTGTTATATTTGATATTTTTGATTGCCGTATTTCATTGTAATTCTTTGCTTTTTTATTTAATTAGTAGGTCGTTTGTGTGTTTTCCGATCACAAAGTGAGATGGTAAGTATTTTAAGTGAATAATCTGTTTAAATTTGAATAAATTTTCCTAGAAATCGATATTTTGGATGCATTTGACTTCAATTGAAAAAAGAGTATTTTCATTTTTTCTTTTTTAACTGTGATTTATTTCTCAGATTTCACGACTTTAGAATAGAGATCCATTATGCTAAAAAAATTATTTATTGCGTCTTCTGTATTGGCAATGGTGGTTCCTGCGATTGCTTTTGCTCATAGTCAAGTATCTGCTCCTCAAGCGTTTCAAGATCCGGTGGATGCGATTACGATCCCTCAATTATTGGATAATTCCATTCAGTATGATGAGCACAATGTGGCTGTACAAGGTGTTGTAGCAGCTCAACTTTCTCATGATGAATATATAATTATAGATAAATCCTCACATCGTCATGTTCAAATTGACCTTGAAGATAATATTAATGCGCATACAGCTTTGAAGAAGGGTATGGAGATTCGAGTCTTTGGTGAGTTCGATCAAGGTGAGCAACCTGAAATTGAGGTGGTTCGACTCGAAGTTGCAAAAGCATAACGTTAAAAAGGGAGCCAATGGCTCCCTTTTTTATGGGTAAGTGTGATGTTTATTGGCTTGCTAAACGTTTTTCTAGTGCTTCTGCATTGACGGGTTTGGTAATAAACGACAGTAAAAAAGCCATACCAACCATAATAGCACTGACGGTATACGCGAGTGCGTATGATCCTGAACCATCAACAGCAACGGCCGCTAAAACTGGACCAATAAAGCCACTGACTCCCCATGCAGTATAAAGAACCCCGTAGTTTGCGCCGTAATTTTTTAATCCGTAGAAGTCAGCAATGATCGATGGGAATACGGCCAGTAAGGTGCCATAGCCAATGCCCGTTAATGCAGCACCAATGATTAAAGTAAAATCACTTTGGTACGTAGCAAATAAAACCATATTCAAACCTTGCATTAAGAATGCAAGCATCAAGGTTTTTAAACCACCAATTTTATCCGAAAGGATGCCAGCAGCAACACGACCACCAGAGTTGAATATAGCTAAGATCACCACTAAATAAGCCGCATCAGTAATGTTACCTTGTAAGGCAGCAATGGACGTAATATTGCCTATAACCATTAAACCCGCTGAAGAGGCAAAGGCAAACATAAACCATAAAGAGTAAAATTGAGGTGTTTTTAACATACCACGCCAAGAAATATTAACGGGTTTATAAGTGCTGTTACTTCCTGTTTTTGGTGCTTCAGGTTGGTAACCTTCGGGTGGGTTATTGATAATGCACGCAAGTGGTGTTGCTATAACAATAACGCCAATCCCTAAAATTAAGAAACTTTGATTAATGCCTAGATTTGTAATTAATGTTGAGGTAAGTGGTGCTAAATATACAGCAGCAAGACCAAAACCTGCGGCAATTAATCCATTAACGAGACCTTTTTTTGACGGATGAAACCATTTCATCGCCGCAGGGCTTAAACACGCGTAACCAAAACCAATGCCGCAGCCAGTTAGCACACCAAAAGTCAGTACCAATAAGAATGGAGTGGTGGCGAAACTTGAGCAGATCATACCAAAACCGACCATGAGCGTGCCTAAAATAAGCACCTTACGTGGTCCCATACGGTCTTGTAGAATGCCTGCGACAAGAAGAGATAGGGCAAAACTAATGATCGCAACGGTATAAGGCATAGAAGCATCGGCATTTGACCAACCAAGATCAACAACCAATGCTTTTTTAAAGACACTCCATGCGTACAGAATACCCATACATAAGTTGATACAAAATCCTGCAATTAGGATTTTCATTGCGTTATCAAATTTTTTCATATCTGGCTCTATGGTTACAATACGTTATCGCGTATTAAGGGCAGGCGTTATCTTTCAAAAGAAAGGTATAATATTTAATTATTTATATTATCAATAATTAATAGAAATTAAATGCGTTAGACATTGATTGTTACAAAAGGAAGATATTTTAAAAAATTTATTTAGGTGGGATATTGGGTGAAAAAAGCTAAGAAACGGAATGCATTGGGCATACATTCCGTTTTCTGTCTTAGTGAATAAAGCTGATGTAGCCTTGTAAAACGATTAAGTTGGTAATATCAATAAAGAATGCACCGACGATTGGCACAATCATGAACGCTTGAGGAGAAGGTCCATTACGAGAGACTAACGCCCCCATATTCATCACTGCAGTTGGTGTTGCGCCCATACCAAAGCCACAGTGTCCTCCAGCGATAACTGCTGCATCATAATCACCTCCCATAACACGGAAGGTTACGAAGTAGGCAAAGAGCCCTAATACGACCGTTTGAACAGCCAGAATGATCAGCATTGGCATTGCTAGGCTGAGCAGTTCCCATAAATGAAGGCTCATCAATGCCATCGCCAAGAATAAAGACAAGGAAATGGTGCCTAATGCGTCGACTGTTTCATGCTTCACTTTGTATATTTTTGTGCTTTCACTGACGTTGGTAATGAAGACACCAACAAACAACGCATATACAAAATCGGGAATGTTTAACCAAGCAATATGGAAACTGTCGATAAACGTTTTAATGTGTGCGGCTGATGCGACACAAATTAAGAGAATAAAGAGAGTCTCAATGGCGCTTTTAGCCGTGATGCGATCTTGCTCTTTATCACTGTAAGTAATGAGATCCGGATGGTCAATATGATGGTTCTCACTATTACCAAAAGACGATTTCAATTTATGCTTATTAATTAAGCGTTGTGCAATTGGGCCGCCAATAATACCACCCATGATCAAACCGAAAGTGGCACAGGCCATAGACAGTTCTAATGTGTGCATCCCATAGTCTTGAAGAAATGTTTGGGACCATGCTGCCCCTGTGCCATGTCCACCAGATAAGGTGATAGAACCCATGATTAAGCCGAGTAATGGGTTCAGCCCCATTGCTTTGGTTAATGCGACGCCTACCGCATTTTGAATGACGATGAAAACAGTACAAACACCTAAAAATAATAAAACACGCGAGCCACCCTTTAATAGCAGTTTAAAGCTTGCGGCTAATCCGACGGTTGCAAAGAACATTTTCATTAGCAAATCTTGAATCGTTACATGGAAGGTAATGTTGATGCCTTCTAGATGCAAAAGGGTAATGAGAATGGCCACGACAAGGCCGCCAACGATTGGCTCTGGGATATTGTATTTTTTTAAAAAGGAAACTTTACTATTGATAAATTGACCGATAAAAAGAACGACAATCGCCGTCAATATCGATTCGAGTTCATTAACTTGAATATCTGCGTGAATCATCTTTTTTTCTTGTTGTACGTGTGCCCATAGCGTTAATTTTAACTATTAAACTGATTGATTCCTATCTTGTATTTTTTTTATCTGTTTTATTTTTTGATTTAGATTGTCGGTAACTCTTTTTCTTTCTTTGTCTTTTTTTTTAACTAATTGTTTTTTATTGTTATTGCTGTTTTTTGTTTATTTGAAAGTGAACTGGAAATAAATATGATGTTTTTTACGTTTAAGATAAATTTTACTGATTCTCGATCTCACACTTTGAGAATTGATGGTTTATTAACCTGTTTTGATTGGTGTGATAAGAAAATATTCAATTAAAAATGGTTTGTTTTGTATTCAAATTTAATTCATTACGTTGATGAACGAGTTTGATTAAATGTTTAAGTAGACTTCTTTAATAAGATTTTTTGTTTCTGTTTTGAGTGTGTTTTGATATTTCTTTCGTAAGAAAGGGGATAGAAATACTGTTTGGTTAAATGTTGAAATAATGGAATGACTCTTTATTCGTTACTGAGAATATCGTTTTCTTTCTTATTTACTAATAACAACGATTTAATCGTAAGCAGTACTTATTATTAGCCTGATTTATTCGCTTAACTTTCTTTTTGTCTATCCAAAATAAATTTGTTTTTGTTGAAAATATCGTTTTTCACAAAGATAAATGACAATAAATAATGTGTTTCTGCTATTTTTTCTTCCTACCTGTCATTTTTTTAATTACATGCATAATCGTTCATTTTTTTTGGCTTTATTTTCAATAATACACATTTAGATTCCGATGTTAATGCGTGATATTTGTTATACAAATAACTACTCTTTCAATATTAACTGCACATTAACGTTCGATTTTTTAGTCGGAAAGATGCAGAACAAATAAGTCAATCAGCTGAGGCTCACATGTCAAACAAAACCATTTCTGGAGCAGAGTTAGTTGTTGAAACGCTCAATGCTCATAACGTTCCGCATATTTTTGGTATTCCTGGCGCAAAGATTGATGCCGTGTTTGATGCTGTTTGTGATGGCGGTCCGGAAATTATCATTTGTCACCATGAGCAAAATGCGGCTTTTATGGCCGCGGCAACAGGCCGTTTAACGGGTAAAGCGGGTGTGTGTTTGGCGACATCCGGTCCAGGAGCATCGAATCTGATTACAGGTGTGGCGACGGCAAACAGCGAAGGCGATCCAGTCGTTGCATTGGCCGGTGCAGTACCACTTTCTATGTATTCTCATAATACGCATCAGTCTATGGATACGCGTTCTTTATTTACGCCTGTAACTAAGTTTTCAGCTGAAGTGATGGATTCGGCTTCTGTTCCTGATGTCGTTCATAAGGCATTTCGTTTAGCAGAGCAGCCAACACAAGGCGCCTCTTTTGTCAGCTTACCTCAGGATGTGCTGACGAATCGTATTCCTTATCAAACAGTACAAAAACCAAATGATTTGGTTTTTGGTGGCGCAAATAAAAAAGCGATTCATTTGGCAGCAGAGAAAATTAATGCGGCAAAAAATCCCGTTTTATTGCTCGGTATGGACTCGAGTCAACCTTTTGTCACTGGGGCGATTCGTGAACTATTAACCCGTACGCCGATTGCGGTTGTGAATACGTTTGCAGCAGCGGGCGTTATTTCACACGACTTGTATGAGTGCTTCTTAGGGCGTGTGGGACTATTTAAAAACCAACCGGGTGACATTGCACTGGCTGAGTCTGATCTTGTTATTTCCATTGGTTATGATCCGATTGAATACGATCCGATTCTTTGGAATAAAGACGGTCGTTGTGAAATCATTCACATGGGTTATCAACAAGCGGATTTAGAAGCGGCTTATAATCCGTCTTGTGAAGTCATTGGTGATTTGACGGAGTCATTAAAAGACTTGTCAGGTGAGTTAGCGTCTCGTGATTTGATTCATAATGAGCGTATTCAGTTATTGCGTACTGATTTACAATCGATCATGCAGTTGGGCGCGAATAAACTGTCTTCTCATGGTGTGCATCCTTTACGTTTTATTTACGAATTGCGTCAATTCGTCAGTGATGACATGACTGTTTGTTGTGATGTGGGCTCTATTTATATTTGGATGGCACGTTACTTCCACGCTTTTGAACCTCGTCGTTTATTGTTTAGTAATGGTCAGCAAACCTTAGGTGTGGCATTACCATGGGCGATTGCGGCTTCATTATTAACACCAAGCGAAAAAGTCATTTCCATGTCAGGGGATGGTGGTTTCTTATTTTCCTCGATGGAATTGGCGACTGCTGTGCGTCATCAATGCAATATTGTGCATTTTGTTTGGAATGATCAAAGTTACGATATGGTCAAGATTCAGCAAATGAAGAAATACGGACGTGAAAGTGCCGTTAATTTTGTGGGTCCTGACATTGCAAAATACGCAGAAAGCTTTGGTGCTCATGGTTTAAACATTAATTGCGCCGATGATATTGTGCCTGTTATGAAAAAAGCGATGGAACTTCAAGGTCCCGTCTTGGTTGGTGTGAACATTGATTATACCGATAACTTCCGTTTGTTGGATCAAATGCACCCTTGTAAGCAAGATTAAGGCAGAGAATGATGAGCAAAACATTTTATCAAACCTCAATGATGAGTGCTTTGATTGCAGGGTTGTACCAAGGCGATTTTACGATTGCACAACTGCTAGAACATGGTGACTTTGGTATTGGTACGTTTAATGATCTTGATGGTGAAATGATTGTACTGGGCAAGAAGGTGTATCAATTGACCAGTAAAGGTGATGTACGCTTGGTTGATCATAGCATTACAACGCCGTTTGCGTCTGTGGTGAAGTTTGAACCAACCACAGTAGAGAATCATCTATCCGAATTGAGTCGTGATGCTTTAGAGGCGATGCTTAACCAAGGATTGATTGAGCATAATGCGATTAATGCGATTCGTTTAACCGGTCAGTTTTCTTATGTGAAGACTCGTACGGTTCCAGCTCAACAGCGTCCATACCCACCGATGGTGGAAGTGGTTAAGCACCAACCGATTCGTGAAGTTGAACATGTATCGGGTGTTATGATCGGCTTTAAAATCCCTGATTATATGATTGGTATTAATGTGCCGGGTTACCATTTTCACTTTTTGAGTGATGATCGCAGTACTGGTGGTCATGTGAGTGATTTCATTTTGACAAAAGGAAAATTGGAGATGGAAACATTTAAAGATTTCCATTTGCGTATGCCAGCATCGAGTGAGTTTAATCAAGCGGATTTGAATCCTGAAGATTTAAAGTCGGCAATTCATGTGACAGAAAGCTAATTGATGCATTAATACAATAATAAGCCTCGCAATTGCGGGGCTTTTTTGTATCTCGATTTCTCATCTATTCATATTTATTATGAATTGGTTACTGGGGTTTTTATTTGCTTACACTCTTTCTTTTGGCTTTTATTTTCTTGTGTTCGTGGTCACAGAATCAAAGCATTTATACTTGTTAGAGTGGCGTTATACCCGTTTGGGGAATGGTTTTGATGGTAATGATTGGTTTGCGTGATAAGTATTCTTGTGAGAACGAGGAAGATACGAAAATCATAACCGTTAACGTGAATTTGACCCAACGACACATCGTCGCCATGACGGCATTGATGCATCGTGATGAACTTGAGAGTACTTATGACTAAAACAACATTAATCCAATCTGTTAGCCGTGTGTTCAGTGAGCAGTGGGGTTATAGCGCCGCTCAGTTAGTACAAGCACCGGTTGTTTTATCAATTATGGGATCAACACTGGAGCTGGATGACGGATTATCACTTTCTTGTGCGCTGGATTATCAAGTCGTTGCGGCAGCCGCATTACGAGAAGATAACTTATTCCGTATTATTCATTTGGATGACTTGAGTCACGCCGATGTGTTCGCAATGGACATGCCGATCAGTTTATTAGCGGACTCTGAGTGGGCTAATGATGTACGTCAGGTCGTGAAAGAATTACAAAGCGTAGGCTATCCATTCTTTGGTGTTGACGTTGTGATTGGTCATAATGTCCCGAGTGATTTACCCGTCGATCGCCGTATGAGCACAAATGTTGTGATTGCCCAGTTGTTGAAAACCCTTTATGCCTTACCTTTAACACAACAACAAATTGCTTTCGCAGCCCAAAAAGCGTTAAAGGTTCGTCGTTCTGAAATAGGAAATATGAATGATGCTTTTGTTGCCGCAGAATCTCTGTCACATCATGGTCTGATGATCGATGCCCGTTCTCAGCAAATTACGCCAATGGTGTTGCCAGAGTCGATGAGCTTAATGGTTTTAATGCCACAGTTGCCGACACAAGAGACGATGACGTGGAATGATTGGCGACAAGACTGTCAACACATTGCTCGATTCATGGGTGTGAAAGCGGTTCGCGATATGACACCGTATATGTTTGATACACAAAAAGGCTTACTAGAAGGGAAGGTTGTGAAGCATATTCACCATATTATGGCGGAGAATGATCGTACGCAATCTCTTGTTCAAGCTCTAAAATATAATGATTTTTCTCATGTGGGTGAAATTTTAACTCTGGCTAACAATGATTATTGTTATGCCTTTGAGTTAAATGACAGTGATCAGGATATTTTGGCTCATCTTGTTACTGATACGGTGAATGGTTTGGGCGGTGCTCGTGTCATGAATTGTGGTGAGCAATTGATTGTAGTGGCGATTGTTCCGACTGAATCTATTGAGGCTATTAAACATAATATTGCTGAATCTTACGAATCAATCACGGGTATTTCCGTTAATTATGTAGTGAATTCGGCATCAAAAGGTGCGGGGAAAGTCAGTATGGTAGAGATGGCAACGGCTGCATAATCTAAGCTAAATAAAAAGACTTGGCCGTCGAAGAAAATGAAATGCTGACAATGTTTATTGTCAGCATTTTTGTTTATGAAAAATTCAACTTTATGTGAAAACAATATTTTTATTCTTAATCAAAAATAATTTTCTAATTTAATCTTTATGAGGAAGTAACCTGTTTTTACTATTAATTTAGAGGTAGATTGTGTTTTTTTAAATATTAAGAATATGTGCTTTTTTTACTGCTTAGAACTATGTCTGTCTTTCTTTTTATAAGAACTGATATTGTTTTTGATATTCAGGTAAACAGATTCAAAGGTCATCTCTATTTTCACTGAATCAAAATGAATACCCTCTCGTAAATTTTTGATCATGAAAGAATGCACTAAATACCATTCTATTTATTCAGCAAGGTAATATTATGCGTTTTTTTGTTTGGTCTGATTTTTTTCAATTACTCTCATGCCGCACCATCACTCCCTACTTTTAATGCGATTCCTAATGAAACGTCTATTTGGTTATCTTCAGGGGCTTTTATGGCTGCTTAATTTCATGTGGCTTATTCTAAGGATTTGGTTGAAGTCGGTATTGTTGCTGGTGGCCCTTGGAACTGTACTGGCAGTAAACCGCCAGAGTTGCCAATATTTACAGCAACCACAATGTGCATGAATCCTTGTCCATTAGGAGTCTGTTCGCCAATTTTATACCTGAAAGTGACTTATTTAGTCCAATTAGCAAAGCTTGAGGCAAAATATAATAATATTAATTATCTTTAAGATGATCGCGTTTATTTATTTTCTGGCACTCAGGATAAAACAGTGATCACGGGTGTTGTTTATACAACGGCAGATTTTATCAAAAATTGGGTATTATGGTTAATAATGTTATTTATAATAAATCAATAGACGCTGGGCATGCATTTATAACGAATAACCCACAAGATGGCCAATGTAGTAAAACACAAGTTCCTTATATTAATGATTGTGATATTCCCCAAGCTTACAATCTTCTTTATTTCATTTATCAAGATTTGAATCTTGGGTAGTGCTTCTAGATTATTGATTTGAACTATTATTAAGTTTTAGATCTTTA
>CAMQZF010000079.1 GCA_947039525.1 uncultured Photobacterium sp.
TACACTATAGCCTACACTCTTTCCCTACACGACGCTCTTCCGATCTATACATCTGTGCCACTTTGTCTTCTCGAATCAAATTACGTATTGCTGGTGTGGCAATCATAATTTCATGAGCAGCCACACGACCACCTCCTTGTTTTTTCAATAATCCTTGAGAAACAACCGCTCGCAGTGATTCCGATAACATCGAGCGTACCATCGCTTTATCCGCGCCAGGGAACACATCAATAATACGGTCAATGGTTTTCGCTGCAGAACTGGTGTGCAAGGTACCTAACACTAAATGCCCTGTTTCTGCCGCCGTTAATGCCAAGCTGATGGTTTCTTGATCGCGTAATTCCCCAACCAAAATCACATCGGGATCTTCACGTAATGAGGCGCGCAAAGCGGCTTGAAAAGAGTGCGTATCCCGATGTACCTCACGCTGATTAATCAAACATTTTTTGCTTGTATGAACAAATTCCACCGGATCTTCAATCGTCAAAATATGACGATGTGAGTTCTCATTGATATGATCAACTAAAGCCGCAATCGTGGTCGATTTACCCGAACCTGTCGCCCCTGTTACTAACACTAACCCGCGCTTTAATTCCGCGAATTGCGTAAAAACCTCTGGCGCATTAATATCCTTTAAAGAAGGAATATGAGTCGGAATCGTACGAAAGACAGCCGCACAGCCTCGAGCTTGATGATAAGCATTGACACGAAAACGCCCCACATCGGGCAATTCAAATGAAAAATCAACTTCGAGTTTTTCTTCGTATTCACGCCGCTGTGCATCGTTCATAATATCAAAAATTAACCGATGAACCTCTGGATGCCCTAGCGACGGCAACGTCAGCTTTTTTACATCACCATCCACACGAATCAAAGGTGGCATACCCGCTGACAAATGTAAGTCAGACGCGTTATGCTTGACACTAAAATCGAGTAACTCCGTAATATCCATCGACCCATCCACTAAAAAGACACATATATGACCAGTATCGAACAGAACATTCAAAAAACTCGAGAGCAAATTTGCTTGAGCACTGAAAAATGCGGACGAGCGCACGGTACAGTAGAACTGCTTGCGGTGAGTAAAACCAAACCCATCTTAGCGGTTGAAGAAGCCATTGAAGCTGGACAGCGCGCCTTTGGTGAAAACTACGTACAAGAAGGCGTCGAAAAGATTCAGCATTTTGCTACCACACCATTCGCTAATGAACTGACATGGCACTTTATTGGTCCTTTACAGTCCAATAAAAGCCGTTTAGTCGCCGAGAATTTTGATTGGGTACACACCATCGACCGCAGTAAAATTGCCCGTCGATTAAGTGAACAACGCCCAAGTCATTTACCACCGTTAAATGTATTAATTCAAATTAACACCAGTGGTGAAGGTAGCAAATCCGGCATTAATTTCGAAGAACTGCAAACTCTAGCCGATGAAGTCGCTCAACTGCCAAATCTGACGCTGCGTGGATTGATGTCAATTCCAGAACGTGCTGACGATTACGACAGTCAATTCAAAGCGTTCTCAGCACTAACAGAAGCTCAGCAAAAACTATTACCAAAGCACCCACAGTTAGATACCCTATCGATGGGTATGAGTGGTGACTTAGACGCCGCCGTCGCCGCTGGCAGTACCATGGTACGCATCGGTACCGCCATTTTTGGCGCTCGTGATTATTCAAAACAAACAAACTGATCATTACAGTAAGGCAAGGAGCATCATGAACACACGTCACATTACGTTTATTGGCGCAGGAAACATGGCGCGCTCAATCATTGCAGGGCTAAGTGCCACAGGTTACCCAAGTGATTTAATCACGGTAACCGCACCCAGCGCAGATCGTCGAGACGTACTGGCATCCGATTTTGGTGTACACACGACAGCCGATAACCGAGCAGCCGCAACATCAGCAGATGTATTAGTACTGGCAGTAAAACCGCAATTAATGGCGCAAGTTTGCGAAGAATTAACGGATATGGATTTCAGCAACACCTTAGTCATCTCAATTGCGGCAGGTGTGACGGTTCAACGTCTAAAAAATCTATTGAATGACACAGCTAAAATCGTTCGAGTAATGCCTAATACACCCGCCTTAATTGGTCAAGGTATGAGTGGGCTTTTTGCGGATACCTCTGTGTCAGAAACAGACAAAGCTTATGCCACCTGCTTGCTTGAAGCAGTAGGTAAAGTTTGCTGGGTGAATAAAGAATCTGACATCAATTGTGTGATTGCCGCTGCTGGCAGCGCCCCTGCATATTTCTTCTTATTCATGCAAGCCATTCAAGAAGAAGCGATGAAACAAGGATTTGATCAAGAAACCGCGCGTTTATTAGTACAACAAACCGCACTAGGCGCGGCGGAAATGGTCATTGCCAATCCGAATACGGACTTGAGTACTTTACGTGAACAAGTCACGTCAAAAGGCGGAACGACCGCAGAAGCCATTCGGATCTTTTCCGAACAGCAACTCAATGATACTGTAGCCTCTGCAATGCGTGCAGCCGTTGCTCGCGCAGAAGAAATGGAACATTTGTTTTAAGGTAGACTATGAATCCTTTTGCTTATTTGGTTAACACCGCGTTTGATCTTTACATTATGGTGGTATTGCTTCGTTTATGGCTCCAATGGTCACGTGCTGACTTCTATAATCCGTTTTCACAATTTATTGTTAAAGCCACGCAACCGATTCTGGCTCCAATGAGAAAAACCATTCCTTCGATTGGACAATTGGACTTAGCCACCTTACTCCTTGCCTACATTTTGGTTTTGGTTAAGTTTGTCTTATTACAAGCCATTTTCACCGACGGCGGCATGTTATTCTCTATCGAATATTTGTGGATCAGTGCGCTCGCGTTACTCAAATCCGCAGGATCATTAGTCTTCTGGGTATTGATTATTCGTGCGATTTTAAGTTGGGTGAGCCAAGGTCGTAGTCCAATGGAATACGTCATGAATCAATTAACCGAACCTTTGTGTGCACCTATTCGCCGTATATTACCGGATATGGGTGGCTTAGATTTAAGCATCTTAGTGCTGTTTATCGGCTTACAATTTGCCAATTACCTTTTAGGGTATGTCTTTGGCATGGTCTGGTATTCATTGTGAGTGCGGTTGCCGCTTGGCACGATGGCGATGACTTATTGTTGCGTATTTATACGCAACCGAAAGCCAGCCGCGATCAATTGGTTGGGCTTCATGGCGATGAATTAAAAATCGCCATAACCGCCCCTCCTGTCGACGGCAAAGCTAACGCTCATTTGGGAAAATACTTAGCAAAACAATGCAAAGTCGCCAAAGGACAAGTGATCATCGAAAAAGGTGCGCAAGGGCGACATAAGCAGATACGCATTTGTACCCCGAGCATCATTCCAGAGATCATTCAAGCATTACTATAATCAGTACAACCAAAGGGCATAGGGAATATGCCCTTTTTTTATCCCATAACATTCATGAGTGAACGACACTTAGAGAACGCAATATCCTTAAGTGCTCGTCATACAAGGAAGGCATCATGCTTCGAATTCTGTTTGGCTTACTCATCACTTTTCTGCCTTTAAACCTCGCGCAAGCGGAACAACTCCAGCGCATCAATGAAGTCGAAGTGCATTATTCTGCATTTCCATCAACATTTCTTACCCCAAAAATTGCAACCCATTATCAGCTGCAACGCAGTCGTTATTCCGCAATATTGAACATCACCTTATTGGATACCACCAAAAAGAAAGCCGCCATAACAGGCCAATTAACAGGTTATGCGCAAAATGTGCTGGGGCAGAGAAAGACGTTACACTTTAAAGAAGTGAAGGAAGGAAAAGCCATCTACTACTTGGCACAAGTGCGCCACAGCACAAAAGAGAAACTCACCTTTCACATTCAGGTTCATACACCTCAATCACAAGGTACCTTAGTCTTTAAACAAAACTTTTACGCGGAACCTTAAACGTCACTCATGAGTTTTCACTTGCTTGTCAAAGAAGGCGACTTATCATACTCCCGTATTTTTCACTCAACGTTAGGATCGGATTTATGACCACCTTAGTACTCGCAACAGGCAATATTGGTAAAGTAAAAGAAATGGCACATCTGTTGTCTGAGTTTGGTTTTGATGTGATTCCACAAAGTGATCATCAAGTCTCTGAAGTGGCAGAAACAGGCACAACCTTCATTGAAAATGCCATCATCAAAGCTCGCCATGCTGCCAAAGAAACGGGGTTACCCGCCATTGCTGATGATTCAGGTTTAGAAGTGGATGCATTACAAGGCGCGCCTGGCATTTATTCGGCTCGCTACGCGGGTGAAAATGCCAGCGATCAAGACAATATCGACAAACTCTTAGCCGCATTAAAAGACGTACCAGAAGAGAGTCGCACCGCACGTTTCCATTGTGTTTTAGTCTTAATGCGCCACGCTGATGATCCAACGCCGATCGTATGTCATGGCACATGGGAAGGGCGTATTTTAACCGAAGCTCATGGTGAAAATGGTTTTGGTTATGATCCTATTTTCTACGTACCGGAAGACTATTGTGCCTCTGCCGAATTACCTGCTGAACGTAAAAAAGAGTTATCACATCGCGGTAAAGCACTTAAGCAATTGTTTACGGCGCTAAAGGCTCAGCAATGCTAATCCCACTGCCACTCAGCCTGTATGTGCACATTCCATGGTGTGTTCAAAAATGCCCCTATTGCGACTTCAATTCACACGCTTTAAAAACCGCGTTACCCGAATTGGACTATATTGATGCGTTAATTGACGATCTCAAACAAGATCTTACTCGCCATCAATTAATGGATAAACAACGCCCTCTCCACTCCATTTTTATTGGTGGTGGAACGCCAAGCTTAATCACGCCAGAGCAAATCGGCCGATTGTTGCGTGAAATTCAGCAGCTAATTCCATTCAGTGACAATATTGAAATCACAATGGAAGCCAATCCTGGAACGGTAGAAGCGGGACGCTTTGAACAATACCAAAAAGAAGGCATTACTCGAATCTCGATTGGTGTGCAAAGTTTTCAACCTGAAAAGTTAAAAAAACTAGGACGTATTCACGGTAAAGAAGAAGCAATTCATGCTGCACAATTAGCCACGCACTCTGAATTAACTAGCTTTAATCTGGATTTAATGCACGGTTTACCGAACCAAACACTCGACGATGCCATGAGTGATTTAGATCAAGCCATTACGTTAAATCCTCCACACTTATCTTGGTATCAATTAACCATTGAACCCAATACGCTCTTTTATTCAAAGCCGCCGACATTGCCGGATGACGATGATCTTTGGGACATTTTTGAACAAGGTCACCAAAAACTCACCGCAGCAGGTTATGTGCAATACGAAATATCAGGCTACAGCAAACCGGATTTTCAATGCCAACATAACCTGAACTATTGGCGTTTTGGGGATTACCTAGGCATCGGCTGCGGCGCCCATGGCAAAATAAGTAAAGCTGACGGCACCATCACACGAACCGTCAAAGTAAAACATCCGCGTGGTTATTTGAATCCAGATAAATCATACTTGGCTCAAGAGTTCGTTGTCACTCCAGAAGAATTACCTTTTGAGTACTTCATGAACCGCTTACGTCTGAGAGAGCCTTGTCCAAAAGCGGAATACAGCGAACGAACAGGTCTACCGCTATCCACCGTCCAGCCCACCTTAGATTGGGCAATAGAGAAAGGCTATTTAGCCGATCTCAATGATCATTGGCAAGTAACCGAACACGGTAAATTGTTTCTCAACGACTTATTGTCTGCCTTTGTCGAAGATGAAGAATAATCACAACCACAGTAAGCAGAGTGATAAATAACACACATTGTCTTACTGTTGTTTTAATAACTTCATGACTTCCGCTTGCACATCCACATTGGCAGATTGTTTCACGGTCTGCCAATCTTTCAACGCGGGAATCTGACGCTGGATTTCAGCTTCCAAGCTCTGAAGTGCCATCAAGCTTTGATAATATTTGATCAACGTATCTTGTTGTTCTGTTTTCAAGCCAACAGGATGTACCCCAAAAAATAATTGTCCGTTATTATTTAACGTAAATTGTTTTGCCCCATAGGTCAGCTCAAACCCTTTAAGATTGACCGAAATCGACGATGTAATAGCACCATTGCTACTCGCCCACACATTCATCGACAACAACCCAATCCCTATCATTACGATTATTTTATTTATCACGTTGTCATCCTTGACCTGTCTTATTGCATTAAAAGATAGAACGTCCTATGCGTTCAGAAAACTTTTCCAACATAGCTGTACCCGCTAAAGAATTGCCCGAAGAATCTAATTCCGGTGACCAAACAGCAACGGTCATCTCACCAGGTACAATTGCCACAATCCCCCCACCAACGCCTGATTTTCCCGGCATACCCACACGATAGGCAAATTCCCCTGCACCATCATACAAACCGCAGGTCGCTAACATGGCATTGAGCTGCTTACATTGAGTGTGGCTGACAATTGTTTTTTTATCCTCAAAAGAAAGCCCTTTATTTGCTAAATAACTGAATGTTTTGGCTAAATCAATGCAGCTCATTTTTAAACTGCAATACGAAAAGTAATTGGACAAAACGGGCATGACCGCGTTTTCAAAATTCCCGAATGATCGCATTAAATAAGCGATCGCAGCATTTCGATCACTGTGCTGCATTTCAGACGTTGCCACGACCTTGTCATAAACCAAATGAGAATTACCCGATAGGCTACGCGCCAGTTCTAACAATCGATATTGCGCGGCCGATAACCGTGATTGCAGCATATCCGCAACGACCAATGCCCCCGCATTAATAAAAGGATTCCGTGGGATACCATTTTCCAACTCTAATTGAATCATCGAATTAAACGCATTCCCTGATGGTTCTTTGCCGACCCGACGCCATAGTTCTTCAGGCTCATACAGATTCATTGCCAGCGTTAAACTCAAGACTTTGGATATCGACTGAATCGAAAAATCCTCTTCACTGTCGCCGGCATGAATCACGCTGCCATCGTTATAACAAACGGCAATCCCCAATTTATGTGCAGGCACATTAGCCAATGCAGGGATGTAATCCGCCACTTTTCCCTGACCAATTAAAGGACGCACTTCGTCTAAAATAGACGTTAATAATTCCGTTGTCGGTTTCATCTTTTTTCCAATTAAAAAAGCCAACTCATTGAGTTGGCTTTTAGTATTAAAGGTCGGAACAAAAAAATTAAGCGATACGCTCGTATTTCATATCCCAAACACCGTGACCCAAACGATGACCACGCGCTTCAAACTTAGTTAAAGGACGATCATCTGGACGAGGAATGTAATCACCCTCTGTGGCTGTATTACGGTAATTTGGTGCCGCATTCATTACTTCAACCATGTGCTCTGCATAGTTTTCCCAATCGGTCGCCATGTGGAAAATGCCACCGATCTTTAATTTCTTACGTAACATTTCAGCAAATTCAGGCTGAACAATACGGCGCTTATGGTGACGCGCTTTATGCCATGGGTCAGGGAAGAATAACTGAACCATGTCCAAGCTACCGTCTGGAATCATGTGTTCAAACACTTCAACACCGTCATGACACATCACACGCAAATTGGTTAATTCCGCATTTTCTGCCGCCATCAAACACGCACCAACACCCGGACTGTGTACTTCAATACCTAAGAAATTTTTCTCTGGTGCATTGGTTGCCATTTCAACCAATGACGCGCCCATACCGAAACCGATTTCTAACACAACTGGTGCATCACGATGGTACACTTCTTTCCAATCCAGCATCTCTGGCGCGAAGTCGATACCCATGATTGGCCAGTTTTTTTCCATCGCCATTTCTTGACCTTTGGTCAAGCGACCTTCACGACGGACGAAACTGCGGATCTTACGCACCAATTTACCGTCTTCCGTAAATTCCGTCATGATGACGTCATTGGACTTCTTTGAAACTTCGCTCATTTGGATACCTAATTCTGAAAATGAAGAATACTCGCGGATCGGCATTATCCAAAGTTCCCCACTAAGTGCAACCCCATCCATTGCAGCCATTCTTACTTTATGATGCAATTATAGCCGCTTTAATACGGTAAACATGCCCATAGCAAAGGCAAGAACCACCAAATATCCGCCTTCTTATTTGTGCTCATATTTTATTAAAAACTGCACAATCACAGTGAGATCTCAACGTGAACAACCACTTTTCTGATGCCATTTTAACGTGGTACGACAAATTTGGGCGTAAAACCCTACCTTGGCAGCAAGATAAAACGCCTTACAAAGTCTGGTTATCTGAAATCATGCTACAACAGACACAAGTAACCACCGTAATTCCCTACTTTGAACGCTTTATGGCACGCTTTCCAACCGTCATTGATTTAGCCAATGCCGAGCAAGACGAGGTACTGCACCTCTGGACTGGTTTAGGCTATTACGCTCGCGCTCGCAATTTGCATAAAGCCGCGAAAATCATTGCTACCGATTATCACGGTAACTTTCCAACGAGTATTGACGAAGTACAAGCCCTACCCGGTATCGGTCGCTCAACCGCAGGCGCAGTATTATCCTTAGCCCTAAAACAACACCATGCAATCTTAGATGGAAATGTCAAACGCACCCTATCACGCTGTTACGGTGTCGAAGGCTGGCCGGGTAAAAAGGCCGTTGAAAATGCCTTATGGGACATTGCTGAACGTGAAACGCCTAAGAACGGCGTTGAGCGTTACAACCAAGCCATGATGGACATGGGTGCGATGATTTGTACGCGCAGTAAACCCAAATGCGATTTGTGCCCCATTGCTGATCGTTGCATTGCCAAAGCACAACAGCGCCAAACCGACTTCCCGGGGAAAAAGCCAAAAACAACCAAACCAGAAAAAAGCACGTGGTTTGCGTTGTTGCAACACGATCATTACGTTTGGTTAGAGCAACGACCAAGCAGCGGCATTTGGGGCGGTTTATGGTGTTTTCCACAATCCGATTCCGTCGATCACCATGTATTGCTGCAAGAAAGAATCGAATCCCCAGCAATCACGGTACCGACACCAGACACCTTAATTGCGTTTCGTCATACATTCAGCCACTACCATCTCGACATCACGCCTCAGTTATATCAATTTCAATCTCAGCCTCACATGTTAAGCCAAGGATTGTGGTTTGACTTATTAACCCCACCAGAAATTGGTTTAGCCGCCCCCGTTCAAAGCTTACTCGAACAATTGCGCCAAACTTGGTTAAGTGATCATCCCACCCATTAATCCAAAACGCTCATTGGCTCAGAGGAATCGACTCTGGTATAACTGAGCCAAGAATCATTTTTCACCACTGAACTCAAAAGGATCTCACCATGAGCCGCATCGTATTTTGTGCCCGTTTACAACAAGACGCCGAAGGATTGGATTTTCAACTTTACCCTGGTGATTTAGGCAAGCGCATTTTTGACAACATTTCGAAAGCTGCTTGGGCAGAATGGCAATCTAAGCAAACCATGCTGATCAACGAGAAAAAACTCAACATGATGAACCCAGAACACCGCCAATTACTGGAAGCGGAAATGGTGAAATTCTTATTTGAAGGTCATGAAACCGTGATCGAAGGTTATACCCCACCCAGTAAATAAGCGTCATTGACTCTAAAATGGACGACGTCATCTTGCTCAGTTTTCGTGATGACGTAATCCAGCTCACGATTCCTTCACGCCATATCTGAAAAAACTTCTAAATTTCATAATAATAATGCGATCATAATCTCAAACATTTTGAGGTTACCCCTTTTATGAAGCCAATTTTTTATCTCAGCTTTTTTCTACTCTTGACTGGGTGTAGTCAAACACCGTCTACATCCACACCGCCATCCATATCTCAACCAAGCTTTGATCCATCGGCTTTACCTTATGGTCAAGGCATTAAAAACACTCGTGAAATTGCCCAACTAAAACGTCTATTACAAAAAAACATACAAACACGTTGGCAAGCTGATGGCGCAACCATAGCGACCAAGGGTCATTATGTGAAATACACCAACAATCACAATACGAAAACCGACATTCATTTCGGCAGCAATCGAATGAGCGTCACAGTACTGAATGTGCAAGATCCCAAAGCAGCCCTTAAAAAAGCCATTGCTGACGCCTTATTAATTCCAGAAACCGTCAGCCAACGTGATCTGTACTCAATCAACGATTTCGTACTCAGCAGCTTAAGTCGCCCTATGTTATTAGGACGAGTTCGCGATCAAGATGGTCAACACATCGAGTGGGCTTGGCGTGCTAATCGTTACGCCGATTACTTATTAAAAAATCGCGTTCAACGTCGCTATGTCGGTAAACAAATCGCTTACTTTGTGGATATTCCACTACGAGCAAATGCAGGTTTAGCACAAGGGCATGAATACGCAGCTTTAATTAAAAAAGCCGCGAAAAAATACGATATTGAAGAGGATTTAATCTACGCGATTATCAAAGCAGAAAGTGGCTTTAATCCAAAAGCCGTAAGTCGCTCTGGTGCTTATGGTTTAATGCAGGTCATACCCAAAACCGCAGGCGCCGATGTTTTTAAACTGGTAAAAAATCGCAACGATATTCCAAGCAAAGCCTATTTACACGATCCCGCCAATAACATTGATACGGGGGTCGCGTATTTTTATTTACTGAAAAATCGTTATCTAAAAGACGTAAAAGACCCCACTACCCTTCACTACAGTATGATTTCCGCTTACAACAGTGGCACTGGTGGTCTATTGAGTACTTTTCACTCAAAAGATCGCAAACAAGCCATGAAAAATTTAAACAAACTCAGCCCTAAACAAGCCTATTGGGCATTAACTAACCAACATCCGAAAGAAGAAGCCCGTCGTTATTTGGAAAAAGTACTTCATTTTAAAAAAGAATATCAACAATTCTCAGGATAAAGCCGATCTAATTATCGGCAATTAAAATTAATTTGTATCAAAAACGCGCACTCGATGATTTTGCGCGTTTTTTTTTGAAAAAATGGTTGACCTAATGAAAGAAAACCCGTTTAATAGCGCTCCGTTGCCTCGATAGCTCAGTCGGTAGAGCAGGGGATTGAAAATCCCCGTGTCGG
>CAMQZF010000080.1 GCA_947039525.1 uncultured Photobacterium sp.
TCTACACTATAGCCTACACTCTTTCCCTACACGACGCTCTTCCGATCTCTTAGTCATGGGTGGTACGGGAGCTTTCTCTGCGGCGATTTCAAACTGGATGCTGGATGTGAATCAACATTCGAGCATCGTAGAAAAAACTCAGCAAATGAGTCATGTTATTGGTATCTTTGCTTTGATTGCTTTAGCCTCTGCGATTGTAATGTTGTTTGTTTATAAGCCACTGACTCGTAAAACTGGATTCAACCGTTTTTACAAGAAACCAGAGCCAGCACATGAAATTCAAATGAGCTAATTTAGACAGCCATTTTGATAAAAAAAGCAGGGACTCGAATACGAGAACCTGCTTTTTTTTCGTTCAATCAAACGTAAAAATCGAATTTATTGCTAAAAGGTATACACGTTTGCGTTAAAAACTCGTATTATCTCGCTCGTTCATTAATGAGTATGAACAACGTTATTCTTCAATTCGGAAGTTGATGGGGTCTGGTGGCCCTCTCGGTCTTCAAAACCGATGTGAGCTAAAGCAGCTTAGGCAGGTTCGATTCCTGCCTCTTCCGCCACCGAATTGCCAGTGTGCCCAACCTTGATGACCGAATCCTAGCCTATCTTTGTGTGATGGATTGGACCTATGCCAACAAGCTCCCCGATAAATTACCGCTTACCGCAAGTGGACGTCATTTTACAATATCCAGAATTACAGCCTTTTATTACTCAGTTAAGTCGCCCTGTCGTGGTGAATTGTGTGCGCGAGACCTTGCAGCAATTACGACAAAGTAACACGTTTAAGCGTCAAGGCATTGAAGGGATAAATGTCTCTGATTTGGTGCTGACATCTTGTCAATATCGTTTACGTCAACGTCAAACCCGTGTGATCAATGCCACAGGTACTGTGATTCATACCAATTTAGGTCGTTCGCCATTATCACCTCAATTGTGGGATGCAGTGCGGGAAGTCAATACTGGGTATAACAATCTTGAAATTGCATTAAGTAATGGTAAGCGTGGTGAGCGAAAAGGTTTACTGTCGTCATTATTGTCGGTTTTTGCGGGCTCAGAAGCGGGTATGGTTGTTAACAATAACGCGGCTTCGGTGTATTTGTTATTACTCGAACTGGCGAAAGGCAAAGAGGTTATAGTCTCTCGTGGTGAGCAAATTCAGATTGGTGGCGGCTTTCGTATTCCCGATATTTTGGCTTTATCTGGGGCGAAGCTCGTCGAAGTTGGCACCACCAATGTCACCACCGCTGACGATTATTTAAATGCGATCAACGAAAATACTGCAATGGTGCTCATGGTACATCAGTCTAATTTTGCCATTCGTGGTTTTACAGAGTCGCCTGATATTCACGAGGTCGTTAAAGGTTTACCTGAGCATGTGTTATTAGCCGTGGATCAAGGCTCGGGCTTATCCTCTGAAACCTTGTCTCAAGAGGAAACACCGCTGAATCGTTATTTACAGGCGGGGGCGGATCTGGTGTGCTTTTCGGGCGATAAAATCATTGGTGGCCCACAAGCGGGCATTATTTGTGGTAAAGCCTCCGTTATTGATCGATTAGAAAAGAACCCGATGATGCGGGCGTTTCGTCCAAGCCGCATTATTTTATCGTTATTGGAGGAGCTATTGGTACAACGTCTGAATCAATGCCCACAAGCACAAGGCATTGCACAACGTACCGTAGACAATCTTCCTGTGATTGAAGCCCGCGCAAAAGAACTGGCTGAGCTGTTTCCTGATTATTGTACTATGACCCCTTTGCAATTGATTGTCGGTGGTGGCTCTTTGCCTGATACGTTTTATGCATCTTGGGGCGTGACGCTGGTGATAGGCCTGCCTGCTCAACAGGTGTGTGATGCATTGCGTGACTTACCGACTCCGATTATTGCAACGCTTCGCAATAATGCCGTTATTTTGAATGTGGCAACCGTATTAGATGAAGATTGGCCGATATTATTGGCGCAATTATCGACCTATTTTTCTCAGTTTAACCAAGAGTAATAAGATGAGCGATTTGTTGACAGAAAATCATGCTGTGATCGGTTTATCAGGTCACGTTGACCATGGTAAAACTGCCCTGATTTATGCGTTAACAGGCATGATGACCGCTCGTGCTCATGAGCAAGCGTGTGGTATGACTCAAGATTTGGGTTTTGCCCATTTTAAAGATGATCAAGGTCATACCATTGGTGTTATCGATGTCCCCGGACACGAGCGTTATATTCGCAACATGGTCGCGGGCGTGTGGCACTTGGATCTGGTTATTCTGGTAGTAGCGGCGAATGAAGGCTGGATGCCAATGACAACCGCGCATCTTGAAGTGGCTCAGGCAATGGGCATGGAACGCATTGTTGTTTGTATTACCAAAAAAGATACGGTGACCACCGAAGAATTAAATGAAGTTGAAGAAGCAGTTTTAGAGCGCGTAATGGACATGACAGGACGAGTGCCTGAGTGTGTTGCTGTTTCTGCTTTAAATAATGACAATATTGATGCTTTAAAATCGGTCATTGTGCGCCAGTTACAACAAGCTGAAAAAGAAAATGCCAAACAAGATATTATCGAAGATATAGACGTATCGCCTCTACTCTATGTGGATCGCGCATTTCTTGTTAACGGTATTGGTACTGTGGTCACTGGCACGTTAGCACGTGGTACTTTGGCCATTGGTGATAAGTTGATGGTTCACCCACTCAATAAAATGGTGAAAGTGCGTACTTTGCAGTCCTACCACAGTGCGCGTGAGCAAGTGGCTGCAACCTCTCGTGTCGCCGTAGGTTTAAAAGGCATTACATTAAAAGAGATGAAACGCGGTTATTGTTTGACGGGAGAAAGTCACCAATGCCGAGTCGTGAATCAATGCATTGTGCGTTTTACCGATCATCTGTTACCAGAAAAACTCGCACCTGAGCGTAAAAATCGCCAAGTGGAAGTTGCATTAGGTACTTGGCACGGTACGGCACAATTAATTTACATAAAAGATACTGGACTGGCCCGCTTAAAATTCCCCACGCCCGTCAGCCTATTTTTTGAGCAACCGATGGCGCTGATTCGTCATGGTGGCAGCGATTTATTGCACAGTGCGGAAGTGGTATGGACGGACGATATTGCGCCACAACATAAAAAAGCTCTCTATTCAAAGTTAGCAGCATTACCTTTGCAGATTACTCTAGACGATCAAACCCATTTGGCATTGTCTCTGCAAGGCTATTTACTTGTAACGGACGCTCTGAAAGCAAATATGCCCATTGGATGTGACGTTTTAAGTGGCTTTATTGTTGATCCAACTTGGTTGCAGAAAACGCGTGAGCAAATTATGGCGCAGCTTAATGAGCAAGGTGCGGCCATGAGTTCAATGGAATTAAGCAGTCGTTTACGCATTGCGGTTGAGCCGTTAGTTGAAGTTATCAATACCTTAAAAGCAGAAGGTCAATTACATTTAAGTTACGATAAATGGCAACAAGGTAAAGGTCGTTCAGAAGATGAACTGCCACCAGAAGCGTTAACCTTATTGTCTTTAATTCGACAAAAAGGCAAAGACGGTTTGGAATTAAGCAAAGCAAAAATTCCGAATGCGAAAAAATGGTTACGTCAGCTCAGTCACCAGAAATACATCACGATTCTGGAAGGTGACATTTATTATGATATGGCCTTATATCAGAACATGGTGAACGCGATCCTAGAAGGACATCAAAAGCACGATCGCATCAGCATGGCTGACATCAAAGATAAAGCAGAATTGAGTCGAAAATACTCCATTCCGCTAGCCAATCGCATGGAAATGGACGGTTGGGTACGTCGCGATGAAAATGATCGCATCGTGTTGAAAGTCCCCGAAAACGACGCATAATTATCAGATTATTCAATCTTCCCGATAAAAACCCATTGCTAACTCAACTTTTAATTAGAAAGACTGATAGTGACAATGGGTTTTATTTTGTTCAAAAAATTAAAAATAAGACAAAGCGTAATGAACAAGTATTCGGGTTAATTCCAATTGGACTTTGAAAATGGGAAAATAATCCATACTGATATATCGTCAAAACAAAAAAAGAGAAAGCTCTCCTTTATTGTTTATTTAATACATATAAAGAAGATAATGCCCCTGTCATGCTTTTACCAGACTGATCCAACTGCTGTAATGCATTTTCTTGTACATGATAATAAGTCATTGGTGCATCATTCTGATACAAAGCAATAATACTGCCCGTAGGATTCCACTCAAATTTACCTTGTGTATTAAATATCCCCCCATTCTCACCCTGATAATCTTCAATTCTTTGATAAGTACCGTTCGCATTAATGGTGAGTGATACATGAATACCAGAGCAATCAGCACAAGGCAGCACACCTTGGTATATACCAATCCAGTCCAATGAGTTACGGGCAGAATGCTGATCATGTTGAGGTACAACAATAGCCAAACTTTGCGCTTGTACCAATGATGCTATTTCAGCTTGTTTCGCCACTGGCTCTTTATCTGGAGAACACCCCATGAGAAAGGCACACACACCCACTGTCGATAACAGCAACAGGCTATTTTTCATAACATTCCTTATCGAATAATCATCCACATTCTATTCATGTATGAATTTTTTGTGATGCTTATTCAATGCAATAAGAAAAATGATCAATGAAGTAATCATCCTCCAATCAAACTTTTTTGTAAAAGAATCTATTTCATTTAAACATGAATACATCATAAATCACTTATGATATCTATTATATTAGAAGATCCTCCTACCTAAAGGATCTGCTCTCGTTTTCATCACAAAAATAAGCGGCATAACAGTACCTTATCAATACTGAATAAGATTCGTTTTAAATCCTAATCTCATCAACAACTCACTTAAAAAATAACCCTATTGAATTAAGATGTTATTTTTATTGATGCATTTAAGACATAAGGCTTTTGATGCTGCATCCATTGATTCAATTGCCATAAATCTTCTTGAGAAAAACACAAAGGTAATGACATTCGTTGTTTATCAAATCCCAATAAAGATTGAGCGCCCATATCATAACGAGTCGGAAAATAATCAATGACGTCCGTCAAGACTTGTTCCCAAACAACATGATGCTGTTGTAATACATGAATATTGTCTGTTTTCATCACAACAAGCAGCGAATCGTGAAGTTGACGAAGAATGCACAATAAGGTTTGCCAATCTTGTAAATCACGCTTACTTAAATTTGGTTCTACTGCAAAATATGCGATCTCTTGACTTAATATTCGGTGCTGATGCATGACTTGCCAATGAGAATAATTAAATTGTTCAGACTCTTGGCACATCACATTTAATAAATTACGCTCCGCCTTTAATAGACGTAATACATGCGCATCTAACCAATGACGAGTCCAACTGGGAAATATTAAAAAATTGGCCAAATATGCGATTCCTACCCCAATCAAAGTATCAATCAAACGATAAACGGCAATATAAATGTCATTGGGTGTCAAAATGGCAATCGCAAAAATGATCATCACTGTAATCCACAAGACATGCACTTCATAACGGGCTTTATACGCAGTTGCAAAAGCAATAAAGGTAAACACACAGGTAAGTGCAATCAAATAATCCGCTGGCAAAGCATAAATCAATAGAAATGCAATGGGTGCCCCTAGAATAGTGCCATAGAATCGATAACGAATACGATAACTGGTGACACCAATCGGTGAAGTAAGCAACACAATAAAGGCCGTTAATGTGATCCAATACCCTTGTGGTACCTGATAATAGAAAGCAATAAACTGTGTTAACGCTAATGTTGCACTAATACGAACAGCATGATGCCATTCACGAGAATGCCAAGACAATGCCGATTTAAGATCACGAACAAAAGCCTCTCGATCTCGTGGCCATATTTTTGAAATCTCGTGATCCGTCCATGTCTCGTGATCTGTATCCTCAGACTGATTCATCGCCATAATCATGTCACGTTGTGTTTCTTCAATGAGCAATCGCTGAGGATCATTGCCTTTATAAGGCACATCAAGCACGGGGAATTTACCGCCAGCTTTCATTGCCTTTGCCGTTAAAACCAACCAAGATTTTAATACTTCTGAATCTTCAGAATTCGGTAATGCAAGAATTTGACGTTCCAAACACGACAGATATTTCGATAAAGTCAGCAATTGTTTGATTTCAGGTACCAAACTGGTGGCTTTTTTGCGAGATGATGTTGACCGATACCAGTATACCAAACTGCTTAAAGAATCATTAAAAGCATTACGAGCTTTTCCTTGATGAATCTTATCCGTAACCGCTTGCTCTGACAGCTCGAATATCCAATCACTCAAAATACTACGTGTATTGGCTAACAGCTTAACGCCAATGCGTCCCTCACTGAATGGCCAAAAGATCAATGCCGTGACCATTGCTCCAATGCCACCACACAAAGTTGCCAATAAAATGGGCCATAATGTATGACCAATATGGAAAAAGTGCATAGCAATAATGAGTGTGAATCCGAAGTTATACGAAAACATACGAATGTGGTGTCGTTGGTTTGATGCAAGACCATACAATAGCGCAAACAAACACAAACTTAATGAGCCACCAATCAGTGAATATTGAATAATCAACGCAATAAAAGTGGCAACAACGCATAATAAGACGGAAATACCTAAGAAATATGCCCGCTTAACGTAACACAAATTACGACCTTGTACGCCAATCAACCACGCAGTAATTAAACCAGAGACGCCAGCGTATAATTGCCCAAATGCCCCAAATACCAATAAAGTGATAATCATTGGCACACTAATACGAATTGCATCAGGAATATCTGATCGCTCAGGAAACCAATCCAATAACGTACTCATCATCTTTATTTTCATAAAAATATAACTTCGTATTTTTTAATAAAAATCATATTGAGAGAGTACGCTATAATAGCTGTCTTGCAATTTTAATATTAATTAAACAAATATCTTTATTCGCATAAAAATACAAAACAAAAACTATAACCCCATTTTTTGTTTGTATTTTTCTATGGCTTGAGTAAATATATCCTTTTGCTTTACCTCTCTAATTTCATTGGTTTTTTCAAAAAACAATTCAAATCCTGCTTTGCCATTTTTTACTTTCCAAACGGTATACGCCGCCTGCTTATCCAATTCTATATGATCACGTTCTAATTGAGAAAATAACGATAAGTTATGCATAATCATTCCTTATTGATAATAGGTAAAACACTGTTACAGCTTAGTTTTGTTTAAATATCAAACAATAAAAGTCTAATTTAAATAAAATCGACTTAACCAAAATGCATTCGATTCTTAGTTTATATTCTTATTGATAGAACAAGAAATGTGCAACTGATACTCAATAACAATTAAGGCAACTCGACTTTCAAGTAAATGTTTTTCCAAAATTAAATAACAAAAACACTCATCTTTTTAAAAAAAAGAAAGAGGAAAATGAACATATTTTCTTATTCCTACTATTTTTATCAGCAATCATGCAATAAACTGTGATAAAAATCACATGTAATAATGTGATTACACTACAACAATCAATAATTTTATCTACTTTAGGAGTAAGCTATGGCTACCCCACATATTAATGCTGAGTTCGGTGATTTCGCAGAAACAATTCTAATGCCAGGTGACCCACTTCGTGCAAAATACATTGCAGAAACTTACCTAGACGACGCAAAAGAAGTTTGTAACGTACGTAACATGTTTGGTTACACTGGCACTTACAAAGGTCAACGTATCTCTGTAATGGGTCACGGTATGGGTATCCCTTCTTGTTCAATCTACGTACATGAATTGATCAAAGAATTCGGCGTTAAAAACGTAATCCGTATCGGCAGCTGTGGCGCGGTACACGATGACGTTAAATTGATGGACGTTATCATCGCTATGGGTGCATCTACGGATTCTAAAGTAAACCGTATTCGTTTCCACAACCATGACTTCGCTGCAATCGCTGATTACGGTCTGCTAGAAACAGCAGTAAACAAAGCACGTGAGCAAAAAGTAAACGTTCGCGTTGGTAACGTATTCTCTGCGGATCTATTCTACAGCCCAGACGGCATGGAATTGTTCGAGAAAATGAAAAACCTAAACATCCTAGGTGTGGATATGGAAGCGGCGGGTATCTACGGCGTTGCTGCTGAGCTAGGTGCTAAAGCCCTAACTATCCTAACAGTTTCTGACCACATCATGCGTGGCGAAAAATTATCAGCTGAAGACCGTCAATTGTCTTTCGGTGAGATGATGAACGTAGCATTGGAAACTGCAATTAGCCTATAAGGCTAATTCACTTTTAACATGCCTAAGGCAGGAAACGTTTGTTTTCTGCCTTTTTTTGTCGATGATTTTTTTATTAATACTATTAATGAGCATTTGCTCACGCATAAAAACATTTGCTCAACTTTCAACACATTCTAAGTGATGAAAAAAGTAGCAAAACTTTCGGATTTTCGACGATAAAAAAATGTGCTTCATAAATATTGAATAAGTTATTTATAAAGACGCATTTTCATTGACAATGTCATTAAAAACAGCAAATATCACCTCAACAAATGTTCCTAAACTGCACAAATGCTTACGATGTTCGTTTGTTCAGATATGTGTATCTGAGCAATAGGCAGTAACAATTTAATTTTCCTTCAAATTGTTGCTAGCATTACAACGAATCATCAATCAGAGGTCAAAATCATGAGCACTAAATTAGATCAACTACGCGCACTAACAACTGTTGTTGCCGACACTGGCGATATCGAAGCAATCAGCAAATACCAACCAGAAGACGCAACAACTAACCCGTCTTTGATCCTAAAAGCTGCTGAAATCGCAGAATACGCACCTCTTATTGATGATGCGATTGCTTACGCAAAATCAAAAACAGATGTTAAAGCAGAGCAAATCGAAGAAGCTTGTGACAAGCTAGCGGTTAACATCGGTAAAGAGATCTTGAACGTTGTTCCTGGTCGTATCTCAACAGAAGTTGACGCTTGCCTATCTTACAACACAGAAGCAAGCCTAGCGAAAGCTCGTAAACTTGTGAAAATGTACAACGATGCTGGCATCACTAACGATCGTATCCTTATCAAGTTGGCATCAACTTGGGAAGGCATCCGCGCTGCAGAGATCCTAGAAAAAGAAGGCATCAACTGTAACCTAACGCTTCTATTCTCTTTCGCTCAAGCACGTGCTTGTGCTGAAGCTGGCGTATTCTTGATCTCTCCATTCGTGGGTCGCATCATGGATTGGTACAAAGCGAAAGAAGGTCGTTCTTTTGAAGCTCAAGAAGATCCAGGCGTAATTTCTGTTGCTGGTATCTACAACTACTACAAAGAACACGGTTACAATACTGTTGTTATGGGCGCAAGCTTCCGTAACATTGGTGAGATTCTAGAGCTAGCGGGTTGTGACCGTCTAACTATCAGCCCACAACTTCTACAAGAGTTGAGCGAGTCTGAAGGTGAAGTGGTTCAGAAATTGACTGCTGAAGGCGTAACGGTTCAAGAGCGTCCAGCTGCAATGACTCACGCTGAATTCCTATGGGATCACAACCAAGATCCAATGGCTATCGATAAGCTAGCGGAAGGTATCCGCAACTTCGCCATTGACCAAGCTAAGTTGGAAACAATGATCAAAGCGCGTCTATAATCGCACCCGATTTCGCTTTAAAGGGCAACTTACCAAAGTTGCCCTCTTCAATTTTTAAAACTATCAATGGTGAATACACTATGGAACGTAAAGTATTAGCAAATGCTATCCGTGCTCTAAGCATGGATGGCGTACAAAAAGCCAACTCTGGTCACCCAGGAGCTCCAATGGGTATGGCTGATATCGCTGAAGTATTATGGCGCAGCCACATGGATCACAACCCTAAGAACCCTAACTGGGCTGATCGCGATCGTTTCGTACTTTCAAACGGTCATGGCTCGATGCTAATTTACTCTCTACTTCACCTTACTGGTTACGAGCTATCAATCGACGATTTGAAAAACTTCCGTCAATTGCACTCTAAAACACCAGGTCACCCAGAGTACGGTTACGCACCAGGTATCGAAACCACTACAGGTCCACTAGGCCAAGGCATCACCAACGCTGTTGGTATGGCAATGGCTGAAAAATCAATGGCAGCACAGTTCAACCGTGACGGCCACGATATCGTTGATCACAACACTTACGCCTTCATGGGCGACGGTTGTATGATGGAAGGTATCTCTCACGAAGCATGTTCACTTGCTGGTACTCTAGGTCTAGGCAAGTTGGTTGCATTCTGGGATGACAACGGTATTTCTATCGATGGTCACGTTGAAGGTTGGTTCTCTGACGATACTCCAGCACGTTTCGAAGCGTACGGCTGGCACGTAATCCGTTCTGTAGACGGTCACGATGCAGACGCAATCAATGCAGCAATCGAAGCGGCAAAAGCAGAAACTTCGAAGCCGACTTTGATCTGTTGTAAGACGATCATTGGTTTTGGTTCTCCAAACAAGTCTGGCTCACACGATTGTCACGGCGCACCACTGGGTGATGCTGAAATCGCCGCGGCTCGTGAATTCCTTGGCTGGAACCACGGTCCATTCGAAATCCCTGCTAACGTTTACGCAGAGTGGGATGCGAAAGACGCTGGCGCAACAAAAGAAAGCGCTTGGGATGAGAAGTTCGCAGCATACGCAGCGGCTTACCCTGAACTAGCAGCAGAATTCACACGCCGTATGGCTGGCGAAATGCCTGCAGATTGGGAAGAGAAAGCAAACCAAATCATCGCTGATTTGCAAGCTAACCCAGCAAACATTGCATCACGTAAAGCCTCTCAAAACGCACTTGAAGCATTTGGTCCATTGCTACCAGAATTCATGGGCGGTTCTGCTGACCTAGCACCTTCTAACTTGACCATGTGGTCTGGTTCTAAGTCAATCACTCCTGAAGATGCAAGCGGTAACTACGTTCACTACGGTGTGCGTGAGTTCGGTATGACTGCAATCATCAATGGTATGGCTCTGCACGGTGGTTTCGTTCCTTACGGCGCAACATTCCTAATGTTCATGGAATACGCAC
>CAMQZF010000081.1 GCA_947039525.1 uncultured Photobacterium sp.
TGCAGCACCGTTCTGTGATTTAACAGCAGCTAGGTAGCCGAAGTAAGTCCACTGAACAGCTTCTTGAGCAGTTGTGGCAGGAGCAGAGATATCACAGCCGTATTTTGCCGCCATTTCTTTGATTTGACCTAGAGCACGGTGTTGCTCAGCAATTTCTTCACGAAGTTGCATCGTCAATTGTAGATCTTCGCCTTTTTCAAAACGCTCTTGTAGCGAAGTAAATTGTGCGAATTTGTCTTTCATTAAGTAATCAATACCGTATAGCGCGATACGACGGTAGTCACCAATGATACGACCACGGCCGTAAGCATCAGGAAGACCCGTTAATACGCCTGATTTACGACACTTCATGATGCTTGGCGTGTAAACGTCAAAACATGCTTGGTTGTGTGTTTTGCGGTAATCGGTGTAGATTTTTGAAACTTCAGGATCTAGCTCGCGATCATACGCTTTGCAAGAACCTTCAACCATGCGGATACCGCCGTTAGGAATGATAGCACGCTTAAGTGGCGCGTCAGTCTGCAAACCTACGATAGTTTCAAGATCTTTGTTGATGTAACCTGCATCATGTGCCGTGATGGTAGAGATGATTGAGGTATCAAAATCGTAAGGGGCATGCGTTGAGTTTTCAACTTTAATGCCTTCCATTACTTTCGCCCACAACGCTGAGGTTGCTGGAGTCGCTTCAGACTCTAAGAAAGATTCGTCACCTTCATAAGGTGTGTAGTTTTTCTGAATGAAGTCACGTACGTTAACTTCGTTCTGCCATTCGCCGTTAGCGAAACCTTTCCAAGCGTTAGCAAATTGCTCTGCCATGATGTACCTACCTATTTAATATCCATTGAGGATTGAGGAACAGTTTTATCGTTCGACGACGTGTGTGTCGGACGACGATGAATCAGCCAGTAACTAAGTCCTACCAGTACACCACCACCAAGGATGTTGCCTAAGGTGACTGGAATGAGGTTATGGAATACAAAGTTACTTACGGTTAAATCTGCAAATTGCGCAGGATCAACACCCAGTCCCAACCAAAACTCAGGGCTGGCAAATGAGTGGATCACTATGCCCATCGGAATCATAAACATGTTCGCGATGCTGTGTTCAAACCCTGCCGCGACAAACATCGCCACAGGAAAAATCATGACTAAAATCTTATCGGCAACGGATCGACAGGAATAGGTCATCCACGTTGCTAAGCACACCATTAAATTACACAAAAGGCCTAATATTACCGCTTGTCCAAAACTATGGTGTAATTTGTGTTGTGCGATGTTCAGAGCATTCAAACCCCAAGCACCATCTGCGGTTAGATGCTGTCCTGCAAACCAAATGCAGGCGACAAAAAAGAGTGCACCACATAAGTTACCAAAATACACCACAATCCAGTTGCGAAGCATTTGTTGAGTGGTTATGCGTTGACTGGCACGAGCAACAGTGGTTAAAACAGAAGAGGTAAATAACTCGCCACCACAGACAACAACTAAAATCAAACCTAAGCTAAAAGCCAACCCGCCAATAAATCTTGCCATGCCGTAGGGCATTTCACCAGAGCCTGTTGTGACAGTGGTATAAAAAACAAAGGCAATGGAAATAAACACGCCAGCAGTTACGGCAAGTAACCATGAGTCGCGTGGATCTTTGGTTGCTTTGTATACACCCACATCTTCGGCTTTCTTTGCCATCTCTATTGGGTTTAATGCATCGAAGGGATTATGCTCAGACTTCATTTCTTGACCCTATAACGTGATTATCCTGTCACTGAAAAAGATGATACCAAAGGTTAGGAACCATAAAGTTGATTCAGATCATGGCGGTGAAAATTTATAACATATTAGTGTCTTTTAAATAATCGCTTTTTTATTTAAGTTATTGATTATTATTGATTAAAAAAAATTGAAAAAAACTAAAAAAATTTTAAGGTAATAAAGTTACATGCAGTTTTAGTGAATGAATAGTTAACTCTATTTATTTAGAATCAATAACTTATATTTTATTGTTGATCGGTGAAAGCATTCCTTCATGGAATGTTACAAATCATATTGTTTTTAATTTGTTAAATTTGGCCGTTTTTCTTCGTTTATTTTTATTTTATTGTCTTTTTACATAAAAAAAGTCAGTGATTATCACTGACTTTTTCATTTTTAATGACCTGTTACTTTTTTATTTGCTGTTTTATTACTATTTTGAATGCTTCATTGCCGATTGAAGTTTCTTGTAAGATAACAACAATTGTTGGTGCGCTGGAAAATTACTCAATGATAAATCGCCACCGTGTAAGCCATAGAAACGTACTGATCCTTCAATCGATCCCCATGCTGCCGCGACAATATCTTCACCGTATAAACGTTCAAATGTTGCTTTGTATTCAGCAGGATCTCGTTCTTCATCTAACGCCAAGGTTAATGTGTTGACTAAACAGCGGAAGAAACGCGCGCGTTCTGGCGTATAAGTTGAAATGTTGTAATCTAAACACCAGCTTGCGTGTTCTTGTGCGAGTTCTAAATCGCCGCCCGCTAACGCTAATAAGGCTTTTAATTCACCGACACGCAGAGTTTGCCATGCATTGCCAGCATCCGGCACTAAGCCAATGATTTCATAAATGCGATTGAAGTCATCAAAGCCTTCTTCGATTAAGATGTTGTACATCTCACCATACTGTTCCGCATCCCAGTCTATGGAAGGAATGGCTAGGAAAGTTTCACGAAGCTCCATTGCGACGTTGTTGTTGGCTTCGATCAATTCTTCGACAGGGTAAATTTCTGACCATCCTGGAACGATGGCACGACAGCAATCCACGCCTAAGTGATCATAATCGGTAATGTAGACTTCGGCACGTTCTGCTGTGAATAGCTCAATCAGGTGATTGAACTCTTCTTCGGAGGTGCCTTCAAAGTTCCAATCCACAAAATCAAAATCGCTGGTTTGCTTGAACAAATCCCATGAAATCAAACCTGATGAATCAATGAAGTGAGTTTCAAGGTTGTGATGATCAGCAACGGCTTCGTCATCGAAAGAGGGTTCAGGGAAGACATCCAAATCTTTTAAGCCACGACCTTGCAGAAGCTCAGTCACGGTACGTTCTAACGCTACTTCAAATTTTGGATGGGCGCCAAATGAAGCAAAACAAGTATTATTCTCTGGGTTTAATAGCATTACGCAAATAACTGGGTATTTGCCGCCTAATGACGCGTCGTAACACAGGATTGGAAAGCCTTCGGCTTCCAATGTGTTGATGGACTCTTGAATCCCTGGAAAACGAGCAATTACATCCGCTGGGATCTCAGGTAGGCTTATGCGCTCTGCAATGATGCGGTTTTTAATGGCACGCTCAAAAATTTCGGATAACGCTTGGGTACGTGCTTCGGTTTTGGTGTTGCCTGCAGACATGCCGTTTGATACGTACAAGTTACCAATGATGTTCACAGGGATGTATACGGTTTCTTTATCGCGTTGACGTTCAAACGGTAAGGCACAAACGCCACGTTCCATATTGCTCGATTGTAAATCGACGAGATCGGTACCCAATAGCTCCAACGTTGGATCGTAGAATTTCGTTAGATACTCATCCAAAATCTCTTCTGGTGGTAGGTTGTCACCTTCTTCAAGATCTAATTTAAACCATTTTTCATTTGGATAATGGACGAACTCACCGTTTGCGATTTCTTCGCCTAGGTAGTAGTCAGCGTAGAAGTAGTTCGTGGACAGACGCTCAAAATATTCGCCTAATGCCGACGCTAATGCGGCTTTTTTGCAGGCACCTTTACCATTAGTAAAGTTCATTGGTGCATCGACATCACGAATGTGTACTGACCATACGTTAGGTACTGGATTTAACCATGAGGCTTCTTCGATGTTAAAGCCTAGGTTTTTAAGTTGGGTTTGAAAGCGCTCAATAGAAGCTTCTAACGCGGCGTCTTTTCCTGGAATAAATGTTTGCATAAATTACTCAATGTATAAAAAGGCGGTAAGGGTAAAAGAGGTTTTTCCATTTGTGCTGAGTATATCTGAAATAAGTCGATGATCCTTACGCTGTTATGAATTTGATCAGTCACGTCGTTTGATTGGTATTTTATTCGTGAGGATTTGAGAATCGCCGCTCGAGTATAAAAACGAGATCGACTGATGTTGAATCTAGGCTTACAAAGCAACGTCGTCGTATAACGAAATGTGCGTGAGTTGTGAGACTTCGTTGAGATATTGTTTCAAGCGAGGTGTCCATTGAACCTGCGCTATTACGGTTAAGTTTCGTAATAAGGGGAACAAAAATACGTCATCATAATTGAGCTTATTGTGGCGCTCTGAAGGTAAGGATAGGGCGGTGAAATTTGCTAATGTGGCGTTGAGCTTCATTCGATAATGCGCACTATTGGCAAAGGCGGCCTCGAATGATTCGTTGATCATGGGGGATTTATTACGTGTGAACCACGCTGTTGCCTCTTCACATTGAAATTCAGGTAATGGGATCTTTAACCAACGTGGAAAAATCAGAGGATACATATTCGGTTCTAGCTCTTGCTGTAGCTGCTGAATCTCGGTTTGGTATTGAGCGGGTAATAATGAATTGTGGTGAGACAAACTGTTCAAATAAGTAATAATATCCAAACTTTCGGCTAGATAATCGCCACTTTGAGTTTCTAGAATAGGAACCGTATTTTTACCGACTTTTTCGATGCGTGCTTGAGTATCGTGATTCTGTAAATAGACTTCTTGGATAGAAAGTTGGTGATAATTAGCCACCATTAAGGCACGAATGCAATAAGGGCAGTGATCGAATAAAAATAATTTCATGGGCAATTCCTTTGCTTATCTATATGAAAAAGTGGTTGTTTTATACTTTATCATAGGAGCTATAATGAGAGAGAAACTCGGACGCGCCTTTCTATGATTCTAGGATGAATCATTATTATATTTGACATAACTATCATAAAAAACTTTAATATGCGCTTAGCGTATTGATATTTATTCGCAATTGCATTTTATTGTTAGCTTAATAATCTTTTTTTGTTAAGCGTAGGGATGGGTATGTTGTCATTAGAGCCAAAGCAGCAATATCGAATTGCTCGCTATCAATCGGGCATGAGTCCTGATTACCGTCAAAAGTTAATGTCGATGGGGATGATTCCCGGTGCGACTTTTCGTGTTTTGCGTGTTGCCCCATTAGGGGATCCCATTATGATTGAAATTAAAGGGTTTCAATTAAGCCTGCGTAAAAATGAACTGTCTTTTTTAACCATTGACGCCATGTCAGCGAAAGTAAGTGGTAAATAAACCATGTCAGATATCATCATCAGTTTATTGGGAAACCCCAATTGCGGTAAAACGACTTTATTTAATGCACTTACCGGATCGAAACAGCGCACAGGTAACTGGGCTGGCGTTACGGTTGATAAAAAAGAAGGTCTCTTTCAAGTTAATAATCAAGCCATTACTGTTGTGGATTTGCCGGGTATTTACTCGCTTACCACAGTAGATGGTCAAGGCTCATTAGATGAGCGCATTTCATGCGATTATATTTTATCGGATGAAGCGGATTTGGTGGTGAACATCATTGATGCGGCAAACCTTGAGCGTAACCTGTATTTGACGTTGCAATTGCTCGAAATGAAAGTGCCGTGCGTGGTTGCCGTTAACATGCTGGATATTGCTGAAAAACAAAATATTGTTATCGATATTCCGGCATTATCAAAACAGTTAGGTTGTCCTGTTGTGCCTTTAGTTGCGACGAAGAGCCGCGGATTGGATGATCTGAAACAGGCGATTTTAAAGCACGCTCAATCAAAAGTGATTTCCTCTTTTGCTGTAACTTATCCTAATGCGATTGAGAAACAAGTGGCTCTTTTAGCTGAGTCTATTACACCAGAGATGATTGAGCCAAGCCGTAAAACGTGGTTAGCCTTGCGGTTGTTGGAAAATGATTCCAGTGCGAAAGATCGTGTCGTGGGCTCTCCAATGGCGTCTTTGGCGGACAAAGCCATTCGAGATATTACGATTGAAACCAGTGAAGATACGGATTTATTGATTGCCGATGCTCGATACCAAGACATTGCACGTATCGTGGGTCAATCGGCGTCGTATGTGCAAGCAACTGGGCATAAATTAACGCAATGGATTGATGCCATTGTACTGAACCGCTATTTGGGTATTCCTGTTTTCTTGTTTGTCATGTACTTGATGTTTTGGTTTGCCATTAACATCGGCGGTGGTTTACAGCCTATCTTTGATCAAGGCTCTGCGGCCATTTTCATTCATGGTACGGCGTGGTTAGGTCATTCTATTGGTTTGCCTGACTGGATGACTGCGATTGTATCGCAAGGTTTGGGTGGTGGTATTAATACTGTGATGCCATTTATTCCCCAAATTGGTTTGATGTTCTTGTATCTGTCTTTCTTAGAAGACAGTGGTTACATGGCGCGTGCTGCATTTGTGATTGACCGTTTCATGCAATCGGTCGGTTTACCGGGTAAAGCGTTTGTGCCTTTGATTGTTGGCTTTGGTTGTAATATTCCAACGATCATGGCGGCGCGTACTTTGGACACGCCTCGTGATCGGGTGTTGACCTCCATGATGGCACCGTTTATGTCTTGTGGTGCGCGTTTGGCTATTTTTGGTGTGTTTTCTGCGGCGTTCTTCCACGGCATGGGTAGCTTCTTAGTCTTTTCTTTGTACCTATTGGGTATTATTGTTGCGGTTTTCACCGGCTTAGTATTAAAGAAAACCTTATTGGCGGGCGACCCACATCCGTTTGTGATGGAAATGCCGCTATACCACGTACCAAGTTTAAAAACGACTTTGATTCATACCTGGACGCGTTTGCGTGGCTTTTTGGTGAAAGCGGGCCGCATTATTATTCCTATCTGTATGATTGTAATGGCATTAAACAGCGTGACTTTTTCTGGAAAAGTGATTGATCCGGGTGAAGAGCAAAACTCAGCGTTATCGGACATTGGTCGTTTTGTGACACCAGTATTAAAACCATTGGGTGTGAAAGAAGATAACTGGCAAGCGACTGTAGGTTTGATCACCGGTGTACTGGCAAAAGAAGTGGTAGTAGGAACGTTAAATACCTTGTATACCGCGCACCAGCAAAATGAAAAACCAATTGATTACAATGATTTCCATTTGGGACTGCAATTAAAAGCGGCGTGGGATGAAACGGTAAATGGGTTTATTCACAGCTTCTCATTGCAAACGTTTATTAACCCGATTAAAGCAAGTGAAGCTGATGGCACCATGACACAAACTTCAATGGGCACGATGCAGCAAGCCTTTGGCAGTATTGTCAGTGCGTATGCGTATTTGATCTTTGTTTTATTGTATATCCCTTGTGTATCAACCATCAGTGTGATTGCAAAAGAAGTTGGCAATAATTGGGCATGGCTATCAACCGCTTGGGGTGTGGCCGTGGCTTATGGTTTATCCGTGGCGTTCTATCAAGTTGCTACCATTGCCGATCATCCATTATCAAGCATTGGTTGGCTTATCTTTGTTATCGTATTGCTGGGTGCCTTTATTAAAGGGATTAAAGTGATGAGTACCCGGATTGACTGGAAAATGAACGTCCCAGCAGCCGGCAGTTGTTGTGGCGGTGGTAACGGGAGTTGTCACTGATGGTTTCTTTGATTGATGTCCGTAACCTGATTAAGAAAGAAAGACAAATTACTGTGTCTGAATTACTGCAACGTTTGGATGTGCAACCGGCTTTTTTAGAGGTGTTACTGGCGGATCTTGTTGCTCGAGGTAAGGTCGCGCGCTGTCAATCAACGGTGGCGTGTCAAAGTGAATGTCAAGGTTGTGGTGATAAACCGTTAGAGGTGAGTTACCGCTGGATAGAGTTTGCTATCGATATTATCGAAGTGCATTAAGCATTTGAACAGCCGTTTATTATAAATGGCTTATAGAAAAAAACCGCGTGGATCTTTTATTTATGAATCAAGATCCGCGCGGTTTTTTGTTTTTAGAAACAATCGTTAAATGTTACTCAGAAAATACTGACCAAATTGGTGCGTGGTCGGATGGCTTTTCAATCGCTCGTAATTCGTAATCCACATCCGATTCTATACAGTGTGCAGCAAGAGTCGGTGTCGCTAAAATCACATCGATGCGCAGCCCACGATTATCATTGAAACCTTTAGAGCGGTAATCAAACCAAGAGTAACGATCGTCGACATCCGGATGACATTGACGGAATGTGTCCACAAATCCCCAATTCATCAATGTCGCTAACCATTCACGCTCAATGGGTTGGAATGAGCACTTTCCGGTTTTTAACCAGCGCTTGGCATTTGGTGCGCCGATACCAATGTCTTTGTCTTCTGGGCTGATGTTGATGTCACCCATTACCACAATATTGTCATCTTGATTATGATTTGTATTGAGGTAGTTCATTAAATCTACATAGAATTTTTCTTTGGCTGGAAACTTGGTTTCATGGTGAATACTTTCACCTTGAGGGAAGTAACCATTTAATACCGTGATGGTTTCGCCATTCTCTTGTTCAAAGGTTGCCATGATCATACGACGTTGGGCGTCTTCGTCATCCGTTGGAAAGCCACGTTTTACGTTAATCGGTTCTTTCTTACACAATAGCGCAACGCCGTAATGTGCTTTTTGTCCGTGATGATAAACGTGATAACCCATGGCTTCGACATCGGCTAAGGGAAAGACCTCATCATGAACTTTGATTTCTTGTAAGCCGATGATATCGGGTTGATGTTTATCGATGATGGCTTGCAATTGATGTAGTCGAGCACGCAAGCCATTAATATTAAAAGACATTATTTTCATTATTATTTCCTGTTATCAAGCTGATTTGCATCATACCAAAAAAAGCTAATCAGTGGGGAGGCTTTGAAAAACAGGCAAAGATTGATGATTTTTTTTCGCCAATTCATGAACTTGAATTTGTAATGTTTCACGCTGTTGACTGTGTTCGGGAAGCAAAGGTAACGCATTTAATTGAGAGAGAATCTCTTTAATGATCATCGGCTCCCAGTGTTGGTATGTAACCAATGCGGTTAATTGCCCAAGTAAGGCATCACTGCTGTGTGGATGGCGGATCCGCAAGGTTTGATAGGTGAATAATGCCTCTTTACTGTCTTTGATTACCTGTTGGGCGGCATTATCAAGGTCTTGTGCCCATTGGCGAGATTGTAATATGGCTGTCGTGTTGCTTTGTAGTCGTTGAAAATGAGGTTGATGTTCTTCGGATAAGGGCTGTTGTAACGCGATTTGTTGATAAAATATTTTTAATAAATGACGCTCGCCGAGCTGGATTAAAACAGGAATGATTTCAAAAATGAGCAGTAAAGGCAACGTGTGCCATTTTTTGTAAAAGTGCTTTAATCCTTGAAATAAAAACGATTTAGCTTCAAAGGATTGCTGATGTTTTAATGCCATTCTTGCCAATAACAATCCATGTAAAGTATTAAAAGTAGAATGTTGATTAATAGGCAGGCGTTGTTCTGCCAATTGATAAAATAAAGTGAGTTCTTTTTGTCCTTGAGGATCTTGGTAATTTGGATCCCATTGTTCATAAAATGCAATGAATTGAAGAAACCGTTTGAGCCATTCCTTGCCCATTAATGGAAAATTGAGCACTAATGTGCGACCTGCTTTTAATAACGTTTGTGGTTGATTGAGATGTACGGCTAGTTGCGCCACATGCAATGTACGATAACAAATCGCGGGTGTTAGGGTGGAAACCCGCGCGGCAATGATTAAGGCTTGATGATATTCTTCTTCTCCTTGTAAATAATGAGAAAGCATATCGTAAGCATGCGCACATAATGGGGCTTCTGTGATTAAGGATCGCAGTGTTTCAATAGCAAGCTCCGTTTTTCCTTGATAATGCAATAAGCGCGCTTCTAATAGTGTGACTTTATGGCTGGGGTGAGTCGTTTTTAGGCTTTCTAAGGTCTGAGCGACCATTTCCCAATCTTGGCTGGCAATCAATAAATCGAGCAACAAATTTTCTAATTTGTAATTGTGTCCAGTATGGCTGAGTTGCTGCTGGCATAATTGAACTGCCGTTTTTAATTTGTATTTTTGTAATGCGTCATAAATCGGCTTGCGAAGCTGACAATCTTTCAGAGTTTGCGTGACTTTTTTTTCTAATTGATCACGATTAAAGGGTTTGGATAAAAAGGCATCGGGTTCCGACTCTAATGAGGTTAGCAATACGGTTTGTGTGGGATCGGAGGAAATGATGATCACCGCTGTATTGATGCTGATCCATCGTTCTTCTCGTAAAATGGCCAGAAGTTCACTGCCGTTGATGTTGTTATCAAGGTGAAAATCAATCAGTAGCAGATCGTAATATCGGGATTGGCATTGTTCGATGGCATTTTGACAATTTAGTGCCGTATCAATGTGTTGAATGGCGAGTGTATCGAGTAGTGATTTTATTAATAGTGCACTGGAACTGTGATCATCAATGACTAATGCATTCAGAGCGAGGCAACCATGAGGATGTTTGGTGGGTTTTTGCATGGCACAGACCCCGTATTGATAAAATAAAAGACAACCGATTCTAGGTTAATGATATTTCATCGGTTTTTTATAATCATAAACGGGGATAGTGCGAAAGGCAGAATATTTTTTCATGAAAAAAGCCAGCCACAAATAAATGCGACTGGCTTAAAAGATGGTGGAGGGAGAAGGATTCGAACCTTCGAAGGCAGAGCCGTCAGATTTACAATCTGATCCCTTTGGCCACTCGGGAACCCCTCCACGGGGTGTTGCTGATGTTGCTCTCATTCTCGTTGATGTGGCATCAACCAAAACGGTAAATAGATGGTGGAGGGAGAAGGATTCGAACCTTCGAAGGCAGAGCCGTCAGATTTACAATCTGATCCCTTTGGCCACTCGGGAACCCCTCCACGGGGTGTTGCTGATGTTGCTCTCATTCTCGTTGATGTGGCATCAACCAAAACGGTAAATAGATGGTGGAGGGAGAAGGATTCGAACCTTCGAAGGCAGAGCCGTCAGATTTACA
>CAMQZF010000082.1 GCA_947039525.1 uncultured Photobacterium sp.
CTAGTGCAATGCTCAGCTATTTAAGTCAAACGGCAACATTGCTCTTTCCCATTCTATTGAATATCTATTTATCGACTTATTTATCAAGGATATGGCGACTACCAAAATCTGCGGCGATAGCTTGTGGTTTAACGACATATTTAACTCTATCTTATCAATGGAGTTTATTATCTGATCGAATTCCATTTCCTGATAATTTTGCTTTTTCATTACTGGCTTCTTTTTTGATTTGCTTTGTACTTAATCAATTAAAAAGAATGAGGTTTTTTAAATTAGATCATAGTCATAACATTATTGATAATTCTACTGGTATCATTTTAATTAGTTTCTCTTCTATTAGTTTTTTGATCGTATTGGGCTTTTTGGTTAAATTTGTTTTTGATTTTTGTTCTGTTTATTTTTCATTTCCTGATTTGATTTTAACGGATTTCTATGATGGAATTTTTTATGAATTAATTCGGCAGTTATTATGGTCTTTTGGTATTAATGGACATAATATATTACAAGGGTTTAAAACTGATTTATATCAGACAACAATCAGTAATACTTCTGAGTGGTATAATTTTGGTGCTGATTTAAATATAATTAATAGTAATTTTTATGATTATTTCACTGGGATTGGAGGTAGCGGAAATACATTAAGTTTAGTTTTATGTATGATTTTTTTTGCAAAAAACAAAACATATCGAGTTTTAGCAAAAACGGTGTTTTTATTATCATTGATTAATATTAATGAGCCTTTGCTGTACGGAATTCCTATTATTTTCAATCCTATTATGCTGCTTCCTTTTATTTTTGTTCCTATTATTAGTTTTATTATTGCTTATTTTTCTATCTATATTGGTTGGGTTGAACCTTTAAGTGAGCTTCATAGTTGGTTATTACCTCCTTTAGTCAGTGGCTATATGGCCACGGGAGGATCAATCTCTGGCTCGATTTTGCAATTGGTGATTATTCTTTTAGGAATGGCGATGTATTATCCTTTTATGCGTTATATGGATATTCGCAGTGAGCAACTGAATTTTGCACATATTTTTAATAATCAATTTTTTGGTTCAGATGAAATTGAAGTAAAAGCTAAATTAACCAGTTACATACCTTCTATGCATCGAAACTTTCAAGCACAGCAATGATATTGAGCGTTTACAAACTGAGGGTGAAATGATTGTTGTATTTCAACCTCAAGTGGCCATTTTGAGTAAAGACATTCGATCATTGGAAACGTTATTACGTTTTAAATGCCATAATGGTGATATTAGACCGCCGACTTTTATTGATTCTTTTCAACAATTAGGCTTGATGCCTGAATTGGATTTTTGGGTTTTGAACCAATCTCTTAAAGAAGTTCGTCCTTTGATGGACACCTATGACTTTTCACTGTCGGTGAACGTGTCACCTGAAACCTTGCTTTCTGATAATTTTATTACTTCTGTTGTTCATTTAGTGACTAAACACAATTTTGATTATTGTAAATTGGAATTAGAAATCACAGAAGAGGTTATGGTGAAAGACATCACTGAAACAGTTGCAGTCATTCGAGCATTGCAGCAATTAGGGATTAAAGTGGCATTGGATGATTTTGGCTCTGGGTATTCATCATTGGCTTATTTAACACATTTTGACTTTGATAAAATTAAAATTGATCGCTCTTTAGTGACTAATTTACATTGTGTCCGGGGGCAAGAGTTGTTCAGAGTTGCAGTACAGTTAGGCCATATTACCAATGCTGAAATTGTCGTTGAAGGGGTTGAAACACAAGAAGAGTTTGAATTTGTTTCTTCGATATCAGTTCCTTATATTCAAGGGTATTATTTTTATCGACCAATGACATTATCAGTGCTGATGTCTTTAGATATTTTATCAGAATATCGGCCGGCTCATCTGTCGTTTGGTTCAGCGAGTTTTGTACCTACGTCATAAAATGACGCTTTTCTGAGATGGTAATATGCGGTAGAGTCAGTCTCCTTTTTTATTGAGGTGGCTTATGTCTCGTACTCTTATTTATACTTACAAAGAAGAACAAAAAAAAATCACGTTTTCTTATGATCAATTTCGCAATATTCATGAAGCGGCAGCGGCTGCTGAAGGAATTGATTTAAAGCTGTTTTTAAAAATGGAACAGCAGGTTGAAGCGGTCTCTAAAGGATCCAAAGCAGTGCGTGATTATCGTGATAATTACTTTAAAAAACTGGGTTTTTCAGTGATTACTTTAGAACGCAAAGAGCCTCTTGATTCAGGTGAGTGAGAATAGTTCAGATTGAAAACGCCGATTATCATCTGTAATCGGCGCGTATTTCACATTATTTATGATCGTGAATGATGTTGAATCTTCGGCTTTGTTGCAGTTTTTCAAAGACACATAATATTAATCCTAACCAAATAACAGCAAAACTGATCGCTTTGATGTCATTAAACGCCTCGCCAAAAAAGAATATCGCTAATAAAAACTGAATGCTGGGTTCAATGTACTGCATAAGAGCCACAGTACTCAGATTTGTACTTTTTAGAGCTAACGCAAATAAAACTAAAGGAATAATCGTTACTGGAGCCGATCCTATGTACATAAAGAGAGAAAAGGTACCCGATTGCAAGGCGATGCAATGGCCGTGATAAATTTCCCACAATAAATAAGCTGCAGCAAAAGGCACAAGCAATAATGCTTCTAAGGCAACTGATGTCAGTGCGTCAAAGCGTATGAATTTTTTGCATAATCCATAAATAGCAAAAAAACACCCCATGATTAAAGATAACCAGGGTAATGTGCCGTAATAAATCACTTGAATGGCAATGCCGCATATGGCCAATAGCAAAGCGGTTAATTGCATTTTGGTTAAGCGCTCTTTAAGACAAAGCATCCCAAAAGAAATCGCAAAAAGGGGATTAATAAAATACCCCAAACTGGCGGCAAGTACATCGTCATGTGTTAAGGACCATGTAAAGGCATACCATGAAATGCACATAATGAATCCGGCTAATCCACAGAGTAATAATGAGCGTTTGTCTGCCCAAATGACATGCCATTGAAATAACGGTTTTTTCATCAGTTTAAGTACCAGCCACATGACAGGCACTGAGAAAACAATTCGAAAGGCTAATAAATCATGGATATTAGCGTTCGGTAAAAACTGATAATAAAGTGGTATTAAGCCCCATAGTACAAAAGCTAACGCGGCAAGTAATGTACCTGATGAACGTGTATTCATGAAAACCTTGGAATAAAAAACAAGAAAATGTCGTTAAGATTTGAATCTTCGCATCTTACTATGAGCGAATGAAGAACTTTCTACTGCAAAAAAAGAAAGTGGAAAAAGAGAATGTAATAATCTGAATCAATTTATTGATGAATCATGATAAAATAGAAGATAACAGATGTTGAAATATCAACATTTTTCTATTTATAGAGAGAGCATCATGACGAAATTAACAGCAGATATTCAAGCAAACCGCGATCTATTTGTGGCTGAAACTCAAGAAACACAAACAGTTTGGGGCTTATGTAACGAAGAAGGTGACTGGCTATCTGTTGAGTCGTCTGAGTTTGCCGATTCAGAAGTCATGCCATTTTGGTCTAATGAAGCGGATGCTGTCGTACAATGTGAAGAAGAATGGTCTGAGTTTACACCCACTCTTTTGCCTTTAGATGTCTTTGTTCAAGATTGGATGGTGACATTAGCCGAAGATGGCGTCTTAGTTGGTTTGAACTGGAACTGCGAATTAGAAGGCGTAGAAGTTGAGCCAAGTGATGTGGTGAAACTTTACTTGTAATGACTTAATGTTAAATGTGCTCACTGTTGTAATTCAATACTAAAGTGAGCACATTACTGCTCTGAACTTTTTTCTCTTTCTTTTGAGATTAAGCGGATTGTACTGGCGATACATTGCGTTCATTATCGATTTTTTGCGCTTCTTCTGTTAATTGTTGAATACGTGTTTCCATGAGTGTATGACATAACTCTGCTAATTCTCTTGCCTGTTTTATTGTGTAATTTGATGTGTCTATTGGTGCTAACATTTCGGTAATAACCGTGCCATTTTGACGTCGATTGAGATCGATCGCTGAATCGGTTGCGCTGACACACATGGGAATGATAGGGATACCCGCTTCAATGGCTAATCGAAAAGCTCCCGTTTTAAAAGGTAATAATCCCCGACCTTGACTTCTTGTTCCTTCTGGATAAATCCACAATGATGCTTGGCGTTGATGAAGTCTTTTAACGACCTCTTGCAATGTATTTCTGGCTTTTGTTTTATTTTCTCTATCAATTAAAATGTTACCAGTTATCCAATATAGCTGACCAAAAAAAGGCAGCCATAATAGACTTTTTTTTCCAAGTGATACGGTATTGGGACGAAGCATGCCAGGGGCAACAGCGAAATCTAAAATACTTTGGTGATTAGAGATGTAAATGGCTTGAGGTATATTTTCTGCATTGTGTAATCCACGTTGAATTAAATGGATTCCAATCAGCTTATGCAGTTGATGAAACCATCGACAAAAAAAATACACATGCTTAGGATTTTTAGGACTAAAGGCACAATAAATCAGTGAAAAACACGCCATGAATATAATAAAAATGGCGGCAATACCGCTTCGTAATACAGCTAACATAACGAACACTCCTTGTTCTTATCTTTTTTAGTGTATAACGTTCAGTATTGATGGCAAGAAAAACGGCATCTTTCGATGCCGTTTTACGTTATTTAATGCATTCAAGCATGAAATCCATACGAGGATCAGGCTCACGCTTTATGGTCAATGCTTTAGGTAAATATGTCGGCTTATGAAGAATGTCACGAGCAATAAGCTCTTCCAATAATGGCTTCAACTCAAAACCGGTTTTACCGACAAACATGGCGCTAAGATCTTCATTTTGATAAAGATGATGAGCGTCTTTCAAGCCTCTTAGATACAAGAAGTCTTTGGTAAAACCACCGCCTCTGTACACTCGAGCCGTAATAGTAAAGGCATCATCATCACTTAAATGGTGATCATATTTTAACGTATTAAAGGTCTCATTGAATGTTTCGCCTTTTACCAGCATGTTTACGGCAACAACACGTAAAGCGAGGGTTTTTAGGCGATGCATTGGTAAATTACCTGATAAGTACTCACTGAGAATGGCTAAGCCTTCTTGTGTGTGTGTGTTGCCAGGTAAACCTAATTTTAAAATTTTGAGTGGTTGCAAGTCGGCATTGACTGTTGTGATTAGGTGAACACCTAATTCATGATGAATCAATGCACTCAGATCACTCGGCGTAAACTTGCAGCCTAAGTTCACTTTAATGTTACGTCCACTGACCATTGCTCGTGCTATCAGTTGACGAGTGCCGACCACTTTGCATTTGATGCCGTAATCATCTGCGGCTTCTTTGAATGCTTCAATGGCTTCTTGAGGACTCAATAGTATTTCTTGAGGCTCTGAGTATTCTTTTGCGTGCGGAATAAAATTGGCATTAGCAATGTCGCGCTCGTCAGGTTGACCATAGTAGCGCAGAGAGTTATATAAAAATCCTTCTTGGCCAATATCGGTCAATAGATCAATACGTACAGCCAATTGATCAATCACGGTGCGATACATTTTTTGAATATCGGCATCACGGATATTTTCGACGGGCAAACGGTATAATTGCTCACGGAATTTATACGGATCAATGTCTAATTGTCGGTATGTAAATTGTGGCTGATAGTTGAACGGCTTTAATAAAAAACGACGTTTTTCTTGTTTTAAATTTGTGGGGTTGATGTAGCTCAGTGTATTGATACCCCGAGCAATGCTGAATAATTGACGATCAAGCTTAATAACTTCACGAGGAAGTTGCGAAGCCAGCATTTGACTGCCAGTTAAACGTTTTACTTTAGTACGTTTACGAATGGTGAAAGCGGCGTGCTCAGTGATCACCGTTTTCATTTCTTCTTTGAGTTTTTCAATCACGAGTGGGTAACTTTCACCGCCAAGTTCACTCATGTAAATCTTTTTCACTTCAATGGGTAAGACTAACGTATTTTTGAAGTGGTTTTTGATGTAGGTCGCTTGATAACCCATGCCTTTGAAGACATCATTTTCGCGCGCAGTAACATCGATGTTTGGCAATTCAACGTTATTTAACAGTTGTAAGGCTTCATCGATTTCTTTGCGCCAGCGGCGACTATTAATTTGTTTTGTGCCTACATTAAATGTCGGTGAGTCGTACTCAATGCGCTGATAATTGTAGGAATGCACATCGTATAACAGGCAAAAACCAAACTCTTTTTCAAGAGTCGAGATTAAACACTGAAGAATTCGGTAATAAGTGGCGTGTTTATCTAACGACACTTGTTTTTCTTCTGTTGTGAGATCTTCTGTCCATACTTTTTTCCCCCAAGCATCGTCGTAGATGCAGGTTTCTGGGGGACGGTTTAGATCGTATTCGTAACGAGAATCTTCACCCATTAAAACGATCGGCAAAGAAGAAATGAAGTCGCCCGTAAATGGGTCTTCTTCAAAATAGCGTTCTTCTTCTGTTAGGGCACAATTTGGCATGAGATCACCGCGTAAGCGGTGACCATTATGAATGGCTGTCCCTAAGTAAGGTTGGTATTCACTGACGCGAATGATCAAACTGTTGTCATTCAATTGCGCCTCAAACGGGATGAGTTGCTGGATTTTTTCCAGTACTTCCTTTTCAGTAAGCTGAAGCATCTTCGATTACCTTACGAAATTCATTTTTACGTGCAATGCTGACATCCTTTGCCACCACAACGCTTTCGACAAAATCAAGGACTTCACACTGTATTTTCGTGCGATTTAAGCGGTTAATACGCGAGATCCCCCCTGGGCTTTGTACATTGACTTCCACCAATTTGCCGTTGATGACGTCAAGCCCAACAAAAAACAACCCGTCACGAACTAACTTAGGGCCAATATGACGACATAGGCGAAGCTCTTGCTCTGTGAGAGTGTGTTTCATTTCTTTACCGCCTGCGTGGATATTAGAGCGAACATCATCCGCCGCAGGAACTCGACGCATCGCACCAATCGGCTCACCGTTTAACATTAAAATGCGAACGTCACCTTGCTCTGCACCATCGATATAGTCTTGTAAAATAACGTAATTTTTTTCATCACCGATGTAGAAATCAAGCAATGACTTCACGCTTGATCTGGCGCTTTTTTCAATAAGAATTACGCCCTTACCACCGTAGCCATTCAATGGCTTCATGATCATACGTTCGTTTGGACTTTCATCTAATACTCGAACTAAATATTCGCGGTTTTTTGATACGTGAGTAACGGGAATAAATTCGTTATTTGGATCGGGCAATGAGGCTGTGTACAGCTTGGTATTCGCAACACGAAGTCCATCAATGTCATTCATGATAAAGGTGTCTTCACGAACTGAATCTAAGAAGTTCAATGCCATGGTGTCCAGTGGTGGATTTGCACGCATGATGATGGCATCGAATCCAGCTAACGGCAGCTGAGCTTTGTGAAATTGTGCTTTGCGGTAAAAGCTTGGAATGTTGTTGGTAATTTCGGTTGCACTTTTCTTTAAAACGTTACAAAACGCAATCGACATGCTGTCACGCATGGTAAGACTGTTTGGTGTCGTAATGGCTACCGTATGACCGCGGAGAGCGGCTTCGTGGATTAATCGTAAGGTTGAATCAACTTCTGGTTCAACTTCGCTCCACGGGTACATAACAAAACAAATTTTCATAGGGTATTACCAAATTGAGATGCCTCAAAAGACGAGGCATAAAATAGAAAGAAGCCATCACAGATAGGATGGCTTTGAATACAAGTGTCGTTATCGTGCATGGCAAGTACACGATTTAGTAATCAATGTCGGTATCTACTTCCACATCGTCACTTTCCTCTTCATATGAACGGCTGCTTTTTCGTTGTGATACGCATAAAGTGTAGCTACGGACTTTACTTCCTGTCTGTGTCTGATATTTACGCCAGCATTTACCAAAATCTGAATAAATTTCTTGTTGTCCTGATATTTCAGCGACGAATTGTTTTTCAGATTCATCAATGGGAGTCAATTTGCCTTCCTGTAGCGCTGACATGGTGCGACCGTAGTTTTCCAGAATAGACGCTTCGCCGATGGTGAACACACCAGAGCGGTTGAAGCCTCGTGGGAAATTTTTATCATCGTAGAATTTGCCGTCACTTCTCATTTATTTGCCTTAATAAATCTGTCGATATAAAGAGGTTTTCGACGATATTCTTTCAGCTTCGCTGTGTTGTAAATCAAACAATTTTCATTGTACTGATAAGAAATATTGATTAACCTCATAACTTAATTCAGTCGTTATGCTGTTATAGCGACATAATATTTTATAAGAGTTTTAATGTGGACACAGAACTTCTACGAACTTTTCTGGAAGTGACGAAAACTCGCCACTTTGGTCGTGCCGCTGATAATTTGTATTTAACACAATCAGCGGTGAGCTTTCGGATTCGTCAATTAGAATCACAATTGGGTAATGCGTTATTTTCTCGTCAACGGGGTAACGTGCATTTAACCGCTGCTGGTGAGCGTTTACAGCCCTATGCTGAGTCTATTTTGCAAACGTGGGGGAGGGCTAAGCAAGATGTCGCTTTATCTGAAGATTTAAGTACACAAATTGTGATTGGTGCCTCACCACTGTTTTGGGAATTCGATGGTATTTCTGATTGGATCCAAGCACTTTTTGATGCTTGCTCTGGTTTAGCACTTCGATTGGAATCTTTTCCAAGACAAAGCTTATCTAAGAAATTATTGGATAATAGCGTTGATATTGCGATCACTTGTGAGCCACCAAAGATGGATGGGATGCAGGTCATTAAAGTCTGCGATTATGAACTGCTGTTAGTGTCTCGTACCCCTAATTGTTCGTTGGCATTGAGCAAAGAATTACCTTTGGTTTTTTTGGACTGGGGGACTCGCTTTTCTATTGAACAAGGGCGTATTAATGAATTGCAGCGTAGTCCTATTTTGCATGCGCATTCCAGTAATATTGCGTTAAGTCATATTTTATCCACATCTTCAGTGGGTTATTTGCCTTCTTTAGTCATTGAGCGTGAACTTAAAAGCCAGCGATTATATCCCGTCGTTGATGCGCCAATATTGTTACAATCCTTGTATTTGGTGTGTCGAGAAAACAATGAAAAATGTGACATTATTAGTGATATTTTTTCAGTACCGTTTAAAAGTGTGAATTAACGCATTTGATAAGTTTTTTTTGTTCTTATTAGCAGAAAATCTTGTTGTACAAGGGTTTCTTGTCTGAATTAGTCTAGGTTTACAGCTCGTCATTGACGTTGTTAGCATCAGATTAACAGTATTTAGATTGAGACTTAACGGATTGATATCTCATCTTTTTACCGTGTTTTGAATTAGCTCGATGGGTAATGGCATTATTTGTATAAATCATTAATGTTGATGTCTTTATCACATTATAATTGGATGTTTTTCAGGAAAAGAAATGGCTAAGTTAGATCAAAAGTTTTCTAAAAATTCACGTTCAAAGTTTCGTTCAGAATACAATGATAATGATTTCTATTTTCAGGATGAATCTAGAAAGAAAAAGCATCGCCCTGTACGTCAAAAAAATGATGTGTTTGAACTTGGTGAATATCAGCATTAATAGACTTAAATCCTTGAAAAAAGCGCCTGTTGGCGCTTTTTTTTATGGGTGTTAATTTGTCAAAAAAATGACTATCTTCTAATGATTAGTGTTATTTTTGATTTTTTAAAAAATATAAAAAATACTGTTTTTTACAAAATTAAAAATATTTATGTTAGAATTCGCTTCAATAAAAATAATGATAATAAACATTTAAGACTAAACTTTTTAAGTCTTTATATTGGAGTGCTATAAATGGGTATTTTATCTTGGATCATTCTTGGTTTGATTGCTGGTGCATTAGCGAAATGGATCATGCCAGGTAAAGATGGTGGTGGCTGGATCATCACTATGATTTTAGGTATTGCAGGTGCTTTCGTTGGTGGCTGGGTTGGACATATTGTTGGTCACGGTGCTGTGACAGGTGTGAATATAATCAGTATTATTACAGCGACAGTCGGTGCGTTTATTCTGCTCTTTATTTATAATAAATTTATTCGTTAAAAAAGAACCGAGCCTTAGGCTCGGTTTTTTTATTTATTAAACGTCATCTGAGTCGTCAAAGCCGCCATCATCACCACCAAAGAATCCATCATCACCACCTACAAATGGATCATCATTGTTGGCAAACCCACCATCAAAATCACTATTATCGCCAAAACCACCACTGCCAAATCCACTGTTTGGATCGGTATATTCAGAAGCAAATGCGTTATCCTCGTTATTAAGGAAGCTGCTATTGTCATCATTTGGTGTTTCAATGTTGTCAACATTCTCTACATTTTCAACGTTTTCAACAATTTCTTCTGGTTGGGCGTCATTACCACCAAATAAAGCATCACTGATTAAATGCCCCGCGACCATACCTGCTGCAACGCCTGCGGCTGTTTTCATAAAACCACCAAATGCGCTTGGTTGATAACTCGGTTGTGGCTCTTGTGGTGGTTGAGGTCGATTGCCGCCCATCATTTTACTAAACGCACTGCGATTAGATTCGTTTTGATAATAATTGGATGATTTCTCTAGATATTCATTACGCTGTTTTAAATCTTTTAATGCCATTTCTTGGACTAATACAGCTTGAGTTAATTTATAGATAATATCACTTTGTGACGCAATTTCTTGATTGATTAAGTATTCTGCGTCGGTGTCTTTCGTTTTATTAGGCGCTTCACGAAGTCGGCGTGCAATATTTTGAATAAGCTCTTGTTCTTGAGGAGTCATAATTTTAGCCTCTGCAGTATAAAAGTTAGGTTAATTCAATTTTAGTTGAATCTTAGAGCTGTTTTATCACGCTTTATTCTTAATTTCATTTTTTAATTGTGTATATTTATTAATATTTTTATTTATAAAATAAGCATTAACATTCAACTGTATCTCTTA
>CAMQZF010000083.1 GCA_947039525.1 uncultured Photobacterium sp.
AAAAAGAACGATGAAGCGCAAGGCTTCATCGTTTCTATGGACGAACGTTACGATTGATCGGGTTTTGCAACGAGATTAAAGTTTCGGTTGATTGGACCTCTTCAATACTTTGTAATTTATCAATTAATACATGCTGTAATTCATCAATGCTGCGACACATCAATTTCACGAAAATATTGTAAGCGCCTGTCGTGTAATACGCTTCAACCACTTCTTCTAACGCATCTAATTTCTTTAATGCAGAATGATAATCTCGAGCCGCGTATAAGTTGATGCCAATAAAACAGCATACGTCGTACCCTAACTTACGCTCGTTAATCACAATTTCTGTGCCCGTAATGATTTGTGCTGTCCGCATTTTTTCGACACGCACATGTACTGTTGCTGGGCTCACTTGAAATCGTTTGGCCATTTCCGCATAAGGGGTGCGAGCATCACGCATTAACGTTGTTAAAATATCGCGATCAAGATCATCCAATCGGGGTTGCGCAATCATAAACACCACTCTCCACAAAAATCACTGAGACAGCCTATTATAAGCATTCTTATTTTAATGGGGTAAGCTTGCCTGATGCCGTACCTTAGGTCAAAGAAAAACCCATGTTCTCAAATCTCTGTCTGATTTGAGTTAATGGTATACTGACGTGTCTTATTTACCCTCGGAGAATCCCGTGCAATTAGCGTTAATCTGTGACTCCGTCGAGCGCCAGAGCGAGCTCGACCAATTGGCTAAACGATGGGGATTAACCCATGATGATTCAGCAACCTTTGCGTTGGTGTTGACCAACGAACGTTTGGAACTCCATAAACGTGATGAACCAAAATTAGGTGCAGTTTTTGTCGATTTGGTCAGCGGAGCCGTTGCACATCGTCGTAAATTTGGTGGGGGGCGTGGTCAGTCTATTGCGAAAGCCGTCGGGTTAAAAGGTGGGGTTTCTCCACGAGTCTTAGATGCAACGGCGGGGTTAGGTCGGGATGCCTTTGTTCTTGCTTCATTAGGTTGTACGGTACAGATGGTGGAGCGACATCCTGTCGTTGCGGCTTTATTGGATGATGGTTTAGCCCGTGCAAAGCAAGATGAATATATTGGTGCTTGGGTGAGTGAGCGAATGCATTTGCTGCACGCTTCCAGTCATGATGCATTACAGCAGCTATCGGATGATCCTGATTTTATTCGTCCTGATGTGGTCTATTTGGATCCTATGTACCCTCATAAAAAGAAATCGGCATTAGTGAAAAAAGAAATGCGGGTTTTTCAATCATTAGTTGGTGCCGATTTGGATGCGGATGGTTTATTTGAGCCAGCTTATCAGCTTGCAGATAAACGTATTGTGGTAAAAAGACCGGATTATGCTGAGTGGTTAGCGGACAAAAAACCATCAATGGTGATCGAGACCAAGAAAAATCGTTTTGATGTATATGTAAAAGCATCAATGAAGTAGAGTGAGATCACTTTTATTGATGATGGGGATTGGGAATGCCAAAATCCTTGTGCAAATGGCGTCGTGATGACGTGGTTCGACAGTTATCAGAACTGACTCAGATTGTTGCTGAGCCAAAATTTATGTGTCAGCGCTGTGCCCGTGCAGCGAAAACCGAACAATATTTGTGTCATCCTTTAGCGTTATCTACATCGGTAGCCTTGCCAGTTCCACTTGCGTTACCGGCTCCGATCGTTTTACCGGCTTCGTTTGAGGCCAAAAAAGTAAAGGTTGAAAAACAAAAAGAGAAAATGAAGTCCAAGCATTCTAAAGACGTGGCAAAAGATCTTGAAAAGTGGCAGAAGAAACAACAAAAAGCAGAGAAGAAACTCGAAAAGTCATTAGTGAAATACGAAAAAATTCAGAAAAAGATCAGCGAATACGTCCATTAAAATAAAAGCCTCCGAATTAGGAGGCTTTTTATCTCTATACCCGTCCGTTTTTTATGACTCTTTGATCAATACGGCAGTTAATAAGCACGTCACAGCGGCAATTAAAATACCGGAAACGATCAACCAAGGAAGCATATCCATTGTTTTCCATCCATTGTTGTAGGTTAAAGATCCAAGTGATCATTCAATCCGTTTTATATTCCTTTATCAATATTGAATGTGTGAGTTGAAACACCTATTTACACTTAGAAACACAAAACAAAGGTTTGCGCCTGTTTATTGGGCAAATAAAAAGCGCCCAATTGGGCGCTTAGCGTTAAATCATAAAATGACGGCAGAGCGATGTCTTATTCTGATGTGGTTGATTTGGTCACTGGTAAGCTGAAATTCAACGCTTGTCGTGACAGCTTTTCAGCGGCTTCATGTTCGTTTAACTGTTCAAGAACATTCACTAATAATCCGTAATCACGCAGAGTCGGTTGAATCTCTAAAGCTTGCTCTAAATGAGTTTTCGCTTCAGTCCATTTTTGTTCACGAATCAACAATTGAGCCAGTGCACTGTGTGCAATCGCATTTTGTTTATCATTACGAACAAGCCCTTCTAACAGCACTATCGCTGGGTGCGTGTCGTCCAACTGTAATTCACTCAGTTGAGCAATTAATGCATTATCATTGTTTTTCTTTAACGCTTCTTTTAGGACGGTAAAGGCTTGATTATCCGCATTCAATGTGGTCATTTGGGCAACGAAGTGGGTAATTAATGGCACTTGCTGACGTTGTTTACGAGATAAGTCACTCCAATATGTCAATAAACCTTCAGTGCCTTTCTGTTGTGCTAGATGCGTCATCAAACCGCATTGTGCTTGCTGCTCTAATAACGCACCTTCTTCTGCTGTGACTAAACCACTCTTTTCCAATGAAGGAAGTAACGTTAATAGTGGCTGCCAATCATTCAATTGTAAGTAACAGTCTTTAAGTAAGTTCAGTAAAATGGTGTTATTAGGATTGTCATGACGTAAGCCTTGTAAGGTAGCAAGGGCTTGCTCATATTGTTTATCTGCAAATTCTAACTTGGCGCGAGTTAATGCCACCCCCAAGTTTTTCTCATCAAGATTGGCAGCGTGTTGTAAATATTCGTCACGCAGATTGGTGTTGTGTTGCTCTTGTGCAGCGGTTGCTGCTGCAAGATAGTTTAATACTGGCGTATCGCTGTTTTTCGCGCCTTTTACGACTAATTTCTCGGCTTGTTTCCAATCGCCCTCGATCACTTTCATGAAGCCTTCGTTCGTTAAACGACGGGCTTTTTTAGTTTTGCGGGTAGAAAACCAGCCAGAGGTCGCCGAGCTAATAGAGAATAGTCGTTTTAGTAAATTCTCTAGTAAGAAGAAAACACCTAATAATGCCACCCATAAAATAATAAAGGTGGTGACACTCATTTCCAGTGTTTGGTGTGCTGCTGAAATCAAGACATACCCTTGATTACCCGCGAGCATCGGTCCAACAATGACACCGGCAATCAGAACCGCAATCAGTAGAAACAGTTTAATCATGCGTGTTTCTCCTCAGTCTTAGTGATCACAGCTGAAGGCGTTGACGCTGTATGATGACTTTCCGCCGCTGGCGTGCTGGTGGTTTCTGCCAATTTAATCTCAGCCAATGGTGCCACTTTTGTCACTTCTTTTGTTGATGATGTGATGGCGGTGGTTGGTGTTGTAATTGTTGCCGATTCTGTTTTTTTCGGGATCAAACGCAATACTTTGGTTTGTGGGGTAATCGGTTTAAGTGGTGCCACTTTTTTCACCGGTACTGCTTGTGACGTTGGCACAACAGCTGACGGTGTATTTCCACGTAAGCGCGCATTCAATGCGGCATTAATTAATGGCTGTGATTGTAGTGCTGATGGGTAATGTACAACGATGGTTTCTTGATTCAATTGCTTCAAGGTAGCAATAAAGCTTTGAGTCGCTGGTGAGGACATATCGTAGTATTGACTTGCCCATTCGATTGCCATGCTTAACGCTTGATGATAAACGGGGCCTTGTTCTTGGTAAACAGCGGTAATGGCGGTTTCTAGCTTGGCTTTGATGTTTTCTTCAAGATAGAAATCTTGTTTTGGTGACAATAGAGGCATGACATTGCCATCACGACGACGGTAAGTAATGAACTGATCTGCAAAATTTTTCAAAGAGGAAACAACGTTTTCTTTCCAGTTCTCTACCGATTGAGTGACAACTGGTGTGTCTGTCGCTTCTGCTGGTGGCAAAATAGCGTTGGCTAATGGCAACGTAGTGATGGATTGCTGCAAGCTCAACATTTGTAGCACGATACCGTCACGATCGACCTCAGGTAGAGCTTTTAAAGTGGTAATGTCGTTAATGATGGCTTGACGTAAAGTACGTAAGCTCGGTTCATTCAATTCAACAATGCGTTTATCTGCTGCTTCCATTAACAATGTGGCACTGACAACGTCATGATCGATCCACAATTGACGGCTCGCCATGTTGATCAAATAATCGGCTTCTGCCAATAACCAATCGCTTGGGCTACGACCTTTCATTGTATTGACGGTGTTTTGTAAGGCAGAAATGGCTTGTTGTTGTAATTGAACTTGTTGTTGATCAGAGGCGTTAGCTTGAACAACCGCTTGTAACTGACTTTGTGCTATTTGCTGTGATTGGGCAAAATTTTGTTGGAAACTGTTTAATTGTCCAGTCAAAGCGGCAATTTGATTTTCTTGACGCTGACTTTCTGTATGTCCGTGGTAATACAAACCTGCACCTAATGCAATGACCAATACAATGGCTATTCCACCTAAGGCATTACCACCCGATTTTTCTTTTTTTGTTGATGGCTTGGTATGTTTAGGTGTTGTATTCGTTTGTGATTCAGTTGGCTGTGACTCTGTGTGCTGAATCATGTCATTTGTCTTGTTATCAGTCATCCGATGGTCCCATTGTACTTAGGGTAGTGAGTAGAGCGGCATTTGCGGCACTGCCTACCGTAAAAATATGAATAAATCCCAGTTGTTTGGCTTGATGAGCAATGCGTGAACTTGGCACAAACAATTGGCGAGTGTGCAACCAATTTTGATCTTTTTTGGGTATCAGCTGACACAAGCGCATCAACTGTTCGCCGCTGGTGATCACGATTTTAGAAACGTGGTGTACTTGCCATTGTTGACTTAATTTTGCGCCGTCAAGAGAATGCCAAGTGCGTTGGTATACTTCGCAATAGTGCACTTGTGCACCTCGGTCAGATAACGTGTCATACAATAATTCACGTCCACCATTGCCACGTAAAATGACAATGCGTCGTCCTCGTAAGTTCTGCATTTCAGGTAATAATAAGAAATGCTCACTGTCTGAATGTGTCTGTGGCGTGGTTACCTGACATTGAGTCACGGATTGCAGTACCGTTGCCGTTTTTTTACCAATGGCAAAATAACGCAAGTGTGCAGGCCAAGTCATACTCTGTGTTTGTAGGTAATTATGCGCTATGTTAGCCGCATGAGCACTGACACTAATCACGAAATCACCGTTTTTTAACCAAGATAGGTCGTTGATCAAAGTCGAAATCTGTGAACTTGGCTGACAATATAATAAAGGTTGCGCCAGTGCAGAGATACCACACTTATGCAATTGTGTGACTAGGTTGTCAGCCTCTGGATTTGGACGAACAACAACAACCGTCATTGCCTTATTCGCCGTACAAACGGCTAAGGATACGATCGGCACCTTGGCTTAATAAGCGTTCAGCGAGAGTCGTACCCAAAGCTTCAGCTTGATCGATAGGCCCTGTGATCTCATCCGCAATGATTTCACTGCCATCAGGCTCACCCACTAAGGCTCTTAACCAAATTTGGTCACCTTGAAGTTCAGAATAACTGCCGATAGGGACCTGACAGCCACCTTGAAGTCGATTATTCATGGCACGCTCACACAATACGCGTGTGGCAGTCTCGGCATCATTTAATGGCGCTAATAAATCAATCACACGTTGATCGTTTAAGCGGCACTCAATACCGACGGCACCTTGACCAACGGCTGGTAAACTTTGTTCGGCAGGCATGGCTTGGCGAATACGATCATGTAAATTCAAACGTTGTAAGCCAGCACAGGCTAAAATAATGGCATCGTATTCGTCATTATCCAATTTACCCAAGCGTGTGCCTACATTACCGCGTAAATCTTTGATGATCAGATCGGGACGTTTGGCGCGTAATTGGCACTGACGACGTAAGCTTGATGTACCCACAACGGCACCTGCTGGCAAGGCATCGAGGGTTTCATAATGATTTGAAACGAACGCATCACGTGGGTCACCACGCTCACAAATGGTCACAAGTCCGAGACCATCAGGAAACTCAACGGGTACATCTTTCATTGAGTGAACCGCAATGTCAGCGCGATTTTCGATCATGGCTGTTTCCAACTCTTTGACAAATAGACCTTTCCCGCCGACTTTAGCGAGGGGGGTGTCCAAAATAATATCCCCTTTGGTGACCATAGGTACCAATTCCACGATCAAATTAGGGTGGGCTGATTCCAGCTCCTGCTTTACGAATTCTGCTTGCCACAGCGCTAAAGGGCTTTGACGGGTTGCGATTCGAATCGTCTTATCTGTCATTGTTATTATTTCCAATTAAAAATACAGTTATCCTAACATTCTCAAAGAGGATGGGTCATGAACATCGCGCGCGTGCGTGTTTTTTTCAGTGTTGATAACTACAGAGAAAAGTTACACATTTTGCGGAATTTTAAGATAATTTTTATTGTTTAATCTTATAGTAAAAAATATTATTTTAATAATATAGAGTTGGGCAAAGTAATCTCATATTTATGGACCGACATTATGAGAGAAATATAAAGAGAAGCTCAGTTGATAACTTTACCGTTAATCGGAAAACTGTTAGATTGATCACGTTTTTGCTCACAGGTAGGCTCTGTTCTACCGCCCTAAAATAAGAGTGAAGCCGCGCCCTTTTTCTGCGCTTGGACGAGTGACTTGCACAATTATATTAATACGCAAAAAGAAAAACTGGATGCATTAAATCGGTTGCGTATAGAACGCGCATGTAAGGCGATGGATGCCCGAGCACAGCAAGTGTTCCACCAGATTCCTGTTTTACTTCATTATAATCATCCTGCGATTCCAGGATATTTAGATCGCGATGTGCCTCAAGGCATTGCGGCGTTTACATTGACCTTGGAACAGCAACAATTTATTGACGATTGTTGTTTAAGTGTTCAATTGACGCCCCCGCCGGTTCACGATGCCGATCGTATCTCTCCCATTCTCGCGCTATACGCCATGGGCAGTACGTCCTCGTTAGGACAAAGTTTGACGAGCGATCTGGATATTTGGGTCTGTATTCGTCCTGAACTGTCATTTGACGATCGTAAACTTCTGGATAGCAAATGTTCGTTGATTTCTGATTGGGCAATGTCTCAAGGTGTGGAAGCCAATTTCTTTTTAATCGATGAAAATCGATTTCTGGATAATTTTTCTGAAGAAATGACCGGGGATAACTGTGGCTCCAGTCAGCATCTTTTATTATTAGATGAATTTTATCGATCTTCGGTGTTATTAGCGGGTCGTCGTCTCTTGTGGTACATGGTGCCACCTGAGATGGAAGATTGTTACAGCGAATACATTAATTATTTGGTGAACAGTGGGCAAATTTGTCGTGATGAGTGGATGGATTTTGGTGGTTTAAGCCGAATCCCCGCAGAAGAGTATTTTGGGTCAAGCCTTTGGCAATTATACAAAAGCATCGATTCACCGTATAAATCCGTTTTAAAAGCGATTTTGTTGGAAGCGTATTCTTGGGAATACCCACATACACAATTATTGAGCTTAGACGCCAAACGCCGTTTTTTTTCTGAAAATCAAACCGAATATTGCCAAGATGCGTATTATTTGATGTTGGAAAAAGTGACGCGTTATTTAACACGAATTCATGATTATCGCCGCTTGGATCTGGTTCGTCGTTGTTTCTATTTGAAAACACATGAGAAATTAACGCGTCCACCGAGTGCTGGTGCTGTGGAATGGCGTCGTCGTGTATTACGAACTCTCAGCGATAAATGGCAGTGGTCAGAAAGCGTGCTTGAAGAGCTCGACAATCGTCGTCATTGGAAAGTATGCCAAGTAAAGCGTGCCCATAATGAGCTATTAGATGCGTTGATGTTGAGCTATCGAAATCTGATTCGTTTTGCGCGTCGTAATAACATCACTTCAGCCATTAGCCCTGAAGACATCAGCATCTTAGCGCGTAAATTATACGCGGCATTTGAGGTCTTACCGGGCAAAGTGACCATTTTGAATCCGCAGATCTCACCCGATTTGCATGAGCCTGATTTAACGGTGATTCAAGTACCCGATGGCCGAATGAATGGCATGGGCTGGTATCTGTATAAACAATCTTTGAATCCTATCGATATCATTGGGCAGCCGCCCCTTGAGTACAATCGTTATTTAAGCAAGTTAATGGCATGGGCGTATTTCAATAGCTTATTGACGGAATCCACCTGTTTACACGCAGTGGTTCGTGATGCAGATGTGGATTTAGATAAGCTATACCAGTTGATCAGTGATATTCGAAATACGTTTCCGATTCATCGACCTCAACCCAGCTTACAAGCGTTATCGAGTCCGTGTGAAATTCGTCAATTAGGTTTATTCATTAATCTGGAAGTCGATCCAACCACGAAATTAAAGCAACGTTCAGTGCGTTTTGATTTCAAAAATACGGATATTTTCAGCTATGGCCCCGAGCAATTGTGTTTGGTGGGCAGTGTTGATTTGATTTATCGAAATTCATGGAATGAAGTGCGAACGCTGAACTTCCGTGGACCAGAAGCCATGTTGGATGCGCTGAAAACCGTATTGGGCAAAATGCACCAAGATGCAATTCCACCGGAATCTGTGGATGTGTTTTGTTATAGCGTTCACATGCGAGGATTAATTCGGAATCTCGTTTATCAATTGGTCGCGGAATGCATTGATTTACGCTTAAAACCCATCGAGCAAGAAAAGCGTCGTCGATTCAAAGCATTAAAAATAGGTGATCAAACTCATGGTTTGTTCTTTGAACCGCGCGGTGTCTCTGTTCAAAAGTTGGAGAATTCGCTCGATTTTTACAGTTCGATTTCAGCCAATAAATTAGCAGGATCACCATCGGTTGTGATGGGGAAATTAGCTGAACCGTCACCACCAGACATTGTTGATGCGTACGCCAGTGAAGGGTTGATTCAATTCTTTTTTGAAAATTGCGAGCAAGGTTTCAATATCTATATTTTAGATGAAGCCAATCGCATGGAAATGTACCGTCAATGCAGCGGTAATAAAGATGAAATGGTGCATGGGGTGAATCGTTTTTATACGTCATCCCACGACAAAATCAGTTACAGCACCAATTTCAATTTGCCACAGTTTTACGACATTGTGAAAAATGAGTTGGGTGTGTCACAAGTCTTACCGTACCGCAGTGGGCACAGTGCTCGTCATACGATCTAATATCGTGAATTGAATCAATTGAAGAGAAAAAAGCCTTCTTTATGAAGGCTTTTTTTATGGTAAGGCGTTAAAGAAACGGTTGCTTATTGGCTTTCTAGTGCTATTACCAGTGAATGTGCTCATGAGATTGCAGTGAGCATTCTTGCTGCACTAAAGCTAGAAACTCAACGTCACTGCGGGTACAACGCCACTCTTGAGTAGTCTCATTGAGGGCAAAATGATACCCCCCTGATTTTGAAGCAACCCAGATTTCGTGTAATGGCTCTTGGCGGTTAATCACAATCTGACTGCGATCATCAAATTCAAGGGTTAAAACATTGCCCATGATTTCACAATCCACATCCGCACCCAATTGTTCCAGTTGGTCTTCAATGTCCATCAGCAATTGATCGACTCGCTTATGAAACTCGGTATCGTTCATCCTATCTGTCCTATTGCTTTTCCTAGTGTGAATGCGATTATAGAGAGCATTGAATCAATAATCACTGGCTTTACTCCATGCGAAATTCATTAATGATACTGGTTGTTTTAAGTGCTCTGGCATTGTCAGGGTGTGGGCAAACGGGCGCGTTATACATGCCAACACATCAACAAACCAACCATTCAGACACCAAATAACGATAAAGTTAATTCACAGGGAAGGACGTATTTTGGATCATTTTAATTATCAATCTGATGGGCAACTGTGGGCAGAGCAGTGCGCCTTAACCGATTTAGCTAAGCTGCATGGAACGCCTTTATACGTGTATTCTCGTGCCACATTAGAGCGCCATTGGCATGCTTTTAATGACGCTGTTGTCGATCACCCCCATCTAATCTGTTACGCGGTGAAAGCCAATTCTAATTTAGGTGTATTGAACGTGTTAGCTCGATTGGGTTCGGGTTTTGACATCGTTTCTATGGGTGAGCTTGAGCGTGTGTTAGCCGCTGGCGGTGATCCAAAGAAAGTCGTTTTTTCTGGAGTAGGGAAAAACGACGTTGAAATGAGGCGTGCGCTATCGTTAGGCATTAAATGTTTTAATGTCGAATCTGAACCCGAACTTGAGCGTTTGAATCAAGTCGCGGCAGAGATGGATCTTATCGCGCCTATTTCGTTGCGAATTAATCCAGACGTTGATGCGAAAACGCATCCTTATATTTCAACGGGATTACGGGATAATAAGTTTGGTATTGCGTTTGATCGTGCGAAAGAGGTGTATCATTTTGCCAATACTTTGCCTCATTTAGCAATTGTTGGTATGGATTGTCATATTGGATCGCAATTAACCGACATTACGCCTTTTATTGACGCGACAGAGCGTTTGTTAGCGTTAATTGACGAGCTAAAGACCGACGGTATTGTTATAGAACATCTGGATGTTGGTGGTGGTTTAGGTGTGGTTTATCAAGATGAAACCCCGCCATTGCCCTCAGATTACGCGATTGCTTTGTTGTCTAAATTCGCCAATCGCCGAGAGTTAACCTTAATTTTCGAGCCTGGGCGTGCGATTGCCGCCAATGCTGGGATATTATTAACGAAAGTCGAATATCTAAAACATAC